>NZ_JAKIUR010000092.1 GCF_021647475.1 Lutibacter sp. | reverse complement strand
CTTTAATGAACTCTAGTTCTTCTATCTTTTCTTTGAGTTTTTTAATTTCTTTGTTTTTACTCATACCTGTATTGTTTTGCTCAAAGGTACTGTATTTCTTTATCCAATAATGAATAGAAGATCTTGAAATATCATACTTTTTTGATGCATAATTTACTGATATTTGACCGTTTTTAATTTGGTCAATGACAAAAAGTTTATGTTCGTAAGTAACTTTTTGGTACTGTTTTTTTCGACAGGCTTGTTTTTGTTGTTTCATAAGTGACTATAATTAAGTGTTTAATTTTTAGTCAACCTATTTCAGGAAAATTCATAATTTAAATGTGCCTATTCTAGACAACGGAAACTCAAAGTTTATTTCTGCTGTTGACATTTCAAGATATCCTGAAATATCAAATTCAAATCCAATATTTTATGATTTGAATGGTAATCAAAATGATTTTTAAATATCCTCAAGGAAAACGGAGTAAACACAATTAGATTAAAGCTTTGGGTAAACCCAAGCAATGTACATTCTGGATTTGCTGAAGTAAAAGAGTTTTCTGAAACTTTAAAATCAAAAGGGTTTAAAATTTGGTTAACTCTTCATTATTCTGACACTTGGGCTGACCCAGCCCATCAAAAAATACCAAAAATATGGCAAGAAATTAGTTTCACCCAACTAAAAGACAGTGTATTTAATTATACTGAAAAAGTTGTAAATGAAATTCAGCCAAATTATATTCAAATTGGTAACGAAATAAATTCTGGATTGCTTCACCCATATGGAAACATTTTAAATAATTTTCAAAATTTTATAGAGCTAATGAAAATGGGGATTTCAGCAGTAAGAACAAGTTCAAATAATACTAAAATAATTTTACATTTTGCTGGAATAGAAGGTTCTGATTGGTTTTTCAATCAGGTAAACACATTAGATTATGATATTATTGGTTTATCATATTATCCAAGATGGCACGGAAAATCTTTAAATAACCTTAAAACTAAGATGCAAGATTTGAGTAAAATTCATCATAGGGAAATAGTGATTGCTGAAACAGCCTATCCTTTCACACTTGACTGGAATGATTGGACTAATAACATTGTGGGATTGGAAGATTAATTAATTTTACCTGAATATCCTGCAACACATGAAGGTCAACGGAAATTTATAGAACAAATTAAAACAATAACTAAAGAAGTTGAAAATGGAATAGGATTTTGTTATTGGGGAGCAGAATTAATTGCTTGGAAAGGGAAACAAGCTACAGATGCTTCTCCTTGGTAAAATCAAGCATTATTTGACTTTAATAATAAAGCTTTACCCGTATTGAAAGAATTTAAAATTGAGTAAAAAATAACACAATGATTTATCAGAAAATAAAAAAAGCGGCTTAAAAGCCGCTTTTTTTTAATTTTCAAACTCATTAAAAGTCTTCTTAATTATTGCAACACAATCTAATAATTGTTCTTCATTCATTACCAAAGGTGGTGCAAAACGAATAATATTACCATGTGTAGGTTTTGCAAGCAAACCATTATCTCGCAATTTCAAGCAGATATCCCAAGCTGTTGAACTATCCTCAGAATCATTAATAACAATAGCATTTAACAATCCTTTTCCTCTAACTTGTTTTAAAAATTCAGAAGAATCTACTAATTTTTGAATTTCACTTCTAAATAAGTTTCCCAATTTATAGGCATTTTCTGCTAATTTTTCATCTTTAATTACTTCTAATGAAGCAATTGCGACTGCTGCAGCTAACGGATTTCCACCAAATGTTGAACCATGTTGACCAGGTTTAATTACATCCATTATTGCATCATTTGCTAAAACTGCAGACACAGGATAAACGCCTCCGCTTAAAGCTTTACCCAAAATTAAAATATCAGGAACAACATCTTCATATTGCACCGCCAACAATTTGCCAGTTCGGGCAATTCCTGTTTGAACTTCATCTGCCATAAATAAAACATTATGTTTCTCGCAAAGTTCTTTAGCTTTAGCTAAATATCCATCAGAAGGCACATAAACACCTGCTTCTCCTTGAATAGGTTCGACTAAAAATCCTGCAATATTATTACTCGAATTTAAAGTTTCTTCTAAAGCCTTTAAATTATCATATTCAATTTTAATAAATCCACTAGTATAAGGTCCAAAATTTTCTCTAGCTTCAGGATCATTAGAAAAAGAAATTATAGTAGTTGTTCTTCCATGAAAATTATTTTTACAAACAATAATTTCTGCTTTATTTTTATCAATTCCTTTTACTTCGTATGCGTATTTTCTACACAATTTAATGGCGGTTTCTACAGCTTCAGCACCAGAATTCATAGGTAATACCTTATCGTACCCAAAATAAGACGTAACATATTGTTCGTATTTCCCTAAAATATCATTATAAAAAGCACGAGAAGTAAGTGTTAATTTATCCGCTTGTTCTTTTAAAGCATTTATTATTTTAGGATGACAATGTCCTTGATTAACAGCAGAATACGCTGATAAAAAATCGTAATATCGTTTTCCTTCTACATCCCAAACATACACTCCTTCTCCTCTATTTAAAACTACAGGAAGTGGATGATAATTATGAGCTCCGTATTTATGTTCTAATTCAATAGCTTGTGTGGCTGAAATTTTATCTGAAACCATCTTAAAAAAAAATTAAAAATTGAAAAATATCAATTCCTTCTTATTAGGAGAGAAATCATCCTCTGAGGGTTCAAAAATACAAAATTAATAATTATTTTTTTTGATTTATTGATATAGATATAAATTGTTTCAATATCAATATCCTAAACTTTTATTTTTTTGTGAACAATATTACATAATAATCTATTTTTTTTAATAAATTTGTATCAATCTAATTAAATAAAATAAAATGAAAAAATCAGTATTAGTTTTAGGATTAGCAGCACTATTTTTTGTGAGTTGCGGTGAAAAAAAGAAAAAAGAAGTAAAAAGGGAACCAATGATGCAACAACCAATGATGCAACATAATACAACTCCAGAGACTACTCAAACAACCAAAGAAGTAACAACTAATGCAGATGGTGTTGTTGACAATGTTGCATTAGGAAAAAAATTATTTACTGAAAAAACTTGTGCTACTTGTCACCAACCAGATGTAAAAGTAATTGGTCCATCAATTAAAGATATAAATAAAATTTACACAGAAAAAAATGGTGATATTGTTAAGTTTTTAAAAGAAGAATCTGAGGCTATTGTTGATACTGATCCTGGTCAAGTTGCAATTATGAAAGCTAATTTAGATGGTTTTGTAAAAGACTTAAAAGGTGAAGAATTAGCCGCTTTAGCTGCTTATATGAGAAGTGTAAAATAATTTTTAATAAAATAGTAAAAAAGCATCTCTTTTTGGAGGTGCTTTTTTTATGCTAAAATGGTACATTTGCATCATGGCGAGAAAAAAAACGCAACAAATATTTGAAAACATAACAATAGTAGATGCTGGTGCCCGTGGTAAAACAGTAGCAAAAGCACCTGATGGAAGAGTTATTTTCTTAACAAATACAGTTCCTGGAGATGTTGTTGATATAAAAACCTTCAAAAAAAGAAAAGCATATTTTGAAGGAACTGCTATAAAATTTCATAAATATTCCGATAAAAGAACGAAGCCTGTATGCGAACATTTTGATAATTGCGGTGGTTGCAAATGGCAAAATATGAGTTATAACTATCAATTGGAATATAAACAAAATGAAGTGGTTAATAATTTATTGCGAATTGGGCATTTAGAGTTGCCCGAAATTACTCCTATTTTAGGCTGTGAAAAAACCTATTATTATCGTAATAAAATGGAATTTTCATTTTCAAACAGTCGATGGCTTACGTTAGATGAAATAAATTCTGGTGAAGAAATTGATAACAGAAATGCCTGTGGATTTCATATTGCAGGAATGTGGGATAAAATTTTAGATATTTCAAAATGCCATTTACAAGAAGAACCCTCAAACGCTATCCGAAATTTTATCAGAAATTATGGAATAGAGAATGGTTTAGCGTTTTTTAACCCAAGAGAACAAAGTGGTTTTTTAAGAACAGTTATGATTCGAATTTCTTCTAACGGAGAAATTATGGTAGTCATTCAGTTTTTTAAAGAAAATAAGGAAAAACGAGAAGGTTTATTAAATGCTTTAGCTGAAAAATTTCCTGAAATTACATCATTACAATATGTAATTAATGGAAAAGGAAATGATACTTTATATGATCAAGATATCATTCTTTTTAAAGGAAGAGATCATATTTTTGAAGAAATGGAAAATTTAAAATTTAAAATTGGTCCGAAATCTTTTTACCAAACTAACTCAACACAAGCTTACGAATTATATAAAATTACTCGAGATTTTGCAAATTTAACTGGGAATGAAATTGTGTATGATTTATATACTGGTACAGGAACAATCGCTCAATTTGTAGCCAGAAAAGCTAAAAAAGTAATTGGTGTAGAATCTGTACCTGAAGCTATTGAAGATGCCAAAATTAACGCACAATTAAATAAGATTAATAACGTTGATTTTTTTGCAGGAGATATGAAAACTGTTTTTAACGATGCTTTTATTGCCAAACACGGAAAACCAGATATTATTATTACAGACCCACCACGAGATGGAATGCATAAAAATGTGGTTGCAAAACTATTAGATATTTTACCTAAAAAAATAGTTTATGTTAGTTGTAATTCAGCAACCCAAGCTCGTGATTTGGCTTTAATGAAAGATTATTATACTATTGTAAAAACGCAAGCAGTAGATATGTTTCCACAAACACATCACGTTGAAAATGTTGTTTTATTAGAATTAAAATAAAGTTTATGAAAAAAACATTGATAATTTTTATCCTTTTAATCGCTTCTTTTTTAAGTTGTGAAAAAGATGATATTTGTATAGATGCAACTACACCAAATTTAATTATCCTATTTTATAATGATACCGCAAGAACTGCATTAAAAAAAATACCCTATTTAACCGTTTGGAGTGAAAATAAAGATAGCATTTATAAAAGAATGTCTTTAGATTCTATTTCCATTCCATTAGATTTAACAAAAGATAGTACCGTTTATAAATTTTCAGATAGTATAATCGTTGACAAAATTAATTTTAGTTATACTAGAAAAGATGTATTTGTATCTCGTTCATGCGGATATAAAACAATATTTGAAAATTTAACAATTGGCAGTGACTCCATTAATTGGATAAAAGAAATTAAAATTATTAACCCAACAATAGATAATGAAACAGCTGCACATATTGCTATTTATCATTAGTAGCTGGTTCAGCATACAAAGTTATGCTCAACAGAAAACGGATACTATTAAACGACAAGAATCTTATGGAATTAGGGTTGGTGTAGATATAAGTAAACCCATAATCACTTTTTTTGATAAGCAAAATAAAGCAATTGAAGTAGTTGGTGATATTCGTATTTTAAATAACTATTATTTGGCAACAGAAATTGGTAATGTTACCAAAACCACTAACGAAGATTATATAAATTTCACCACAAAAGGTTCCTATATAAAAGTTGGCTTTAATTATAATGCCTACAAAAACTGGATAGGAATGCGTAACGAAATATATGTAGGTTTACGCTACGGAATCAGTTTTTTTAATCAAACGCTAAATAGTTACACTCCAAATAGTAACGGAACTTATTTTAATAATCCACAAATAACACCTAGCAATAAATTCAGTGGATTAAATGCACAATGGTATGCTTTTGTTTTTGGAATGAAAGTAGAAACATTGAAAAATTTGTATTTAGGAGCAAGTGTTAGTTTTAATAAAATGATTTCAACTAAAGAACCTGAAAACTTTAAAAATTTATATGTTCCTGGTTTTAATAGAGTTTTTTTAAATGATTCTGGAGTAAGTTTTAACTACACTTTAAGTTACTTGATTCCTATTATTAAGAAGAAAAAATAATTTTTTGTGCTTTTAAACTCATATAGTTTTTTACCCAGGGCAAACTCACACTTTTATTTTCAATATCCTTAATAAATAGTCTTCATCCCAAGCCGCTTTGAGTCTTTTGCTTTTAACCGACAGTTTTTTAGTTTGTTCATTTTTCAGGAGGTTCAAGGCTA
>NZ_JAKIUR010000030.1 GCF_021647475.1 Lutibacter sp. | reverse complement strand
AATGGGGACTAATACGAGTGTTAGTTATCAAAAACTACGAACTGACCTAGTTCACCCCATTCTTTTTCTTTTAACAAATTTAAATGTTTTTATCAGTTTGCTAATCTAAAGGAATTGACGAAATTTTCTCAAAATGCACAACGGGTTTAATTAGTAAATGGTTACTCAAAAACTGAGGTAATTAATTATTTGACTCAAAAAATAATTATCAAATTAAATTTTAACTAATTTTTATATCTTTTTTAACAAAAACATAGTGTAGATATTAAAATTCTTTGTATATTTGCAACGATAAGTTTAGGCTTATCAATCTTTTTCATAGCAATTTTCCTCACTCTTTTAGAGTGAGGTTTCTTTTTTTATAAACCTTATTAATCCTATATTTGTCCTCAATTTATTTTTAAAAAATGATCTTAAATGTTTCTTATACGGAATGGGTTGGTTATTTGGCTTCCCTAGCACTAATTATTTCTTTTATGATGAAAAACGTTAACACTTTACGTGTTATCAATTCAATAGGTGCAATTTTATTTGTTGTTTATGGCTATATGTTAAATATATCTTGGCCAATTATAATAACAAATGGCTTTATCTTAATGGCTAATATTTACTACCTAACTGTTAAAAGAAAAAGAATTTAATTTAGTACTTTGCATTAAAACAAAACCTTTTGAAACGAATAGTAGTTTCGGTAACCAATGATTTAACAACTGACCAACGCGTTGATAGAATTTGTACAACACTATCTCAAAATAATTATGAAATTATTTTAATTGGGAGGCAGCTTTCAAATAGTAAACCAATCTCTAGAAACTATAAAACTCACCGATTTAAATTACTTTTTAATAAAGGATTTTTATTTTATGCAGAATATAATATTCGTTTATTTATTAAACTTCTTTTTTCAAAACCAAACATATTATTAGCTAATGATTTAGATACTTTATTGGCTAATTTTTTAGCTAGTAAATTTCTTAAAACAAAATTAGTGTATGATAGTCATGAATTATTTACAGAAGTTCCTGAGCTCATTCATCGACCTTTTATCCAAAACATTTGGTTGACAATTGAAAAATTTATTGTGCCAAAGTTGAAAAACATGTACACTGTAAATAGTTCAATTGCATCTATTTACACAAAAAAATACGCAATAAATGTACAGATTATTAGAAATATAGCTCTAAAACTAAACATTGAACCATCTTCAGCTAACTTTATTAAAAAAATAAAAAAAGGTAAACGCATGCTTATTTTACAAGGCTCTGGAATTAATATAGATAGAGGTGCTGAAGAAGCAGTTGAAATGATGCGATATGTAGAAAATGCTATTCTTTATATTATTGGTTCAGGAGATGTTTTTACATTGCTAAAAGAAAAAAGAAAATCTTTAAAATTAGAAGAAAAAGTAATTATCTTAGATAAAATGCCTTATGCTGAATTACTGAAATATACAAAAGTAGCAGATTTAGGATTATCTTTAGATAAAAAAACAAACCTAAATTATGAATATAGCTTACCCAATAAAGTATTTGATTATATTCAATGTAACACTCCTATTTTAGCATCAAACAGAAAGGAAGTAGCTAGTTTAATAACTAAAAATAATCTTGGAAAAATTACAACTTCTCATAATCCTCAGAAATTAGCGAAAATTGTAAATGAAATTTTAGCTAACAAAAAAGAATATGATACTTGGAAAGAGAATTTAAAAAAAGCTGCTGAAATTTATAATTGGGAAAATGAATCTAAAAAGTTGATAGAAATTTACACTAAGCTTAACTAATTCTTTTTTAAAAAACATAAATAACCTAATTTATAAAAATCTAATACAAATAATTTTGGGTTTTTACTTCCTAAATTTCTCACTAACATAGGTTTTAAAAGTGAAAAAAGTAATCCAAATGGAAAAATTAAGTAATATCTATTTAAAAAAGCATAAACTTTTAAAATTTTAACTTCATTTAATAATATCTCCTTTTCACAAAGAATTGCTAAATTTTCAATAGAATGTTCAATATTAACCAAAAAATCTTTTGTTTTAGGGATACCTAAATGAATTATTGGATTATTAACTTGTACAATATTTATACCTCTTATTTTTAATGATAAAGCAAATAAAACATCTTCATAACCATATTTACTAAGAGATTCATCAAACTTAATGGAATTAAAAATAGTTTTTGAAATTAAAAAATTTCCTCCAAAAAAATATTTATAGGGTATTTTTTTTCTATTATTAAATGATACTTCTTCTCTTTTTTTTCCATAAATCCATCTTAATAATCTGTCTTTAGTTGGTTTTATATTTTCATAGCTTATTCCTCCAACATAAACTTCTCCTTCCTTTGAATTGATACAATCAATATAATTTTTTATAAAACATTGCTGTTTAGGTATTACATCAACATCTAAAAATAAAAGCCAATTATATTTAGATTTTAAAGCCAAGAGATTTCGTATTTTACTTCTACCAATATTTTTATTTAATTTAATAAATGTTACATTATTTAACTGCTCAATAGTATTATTCTTAACAAAGTTGTGAGTTGTTGAGGCATCATCAATACAAATAATTTCAAAATTAATATTTAAAATCGCTAATTGGGTATGAATTTCTTTAACTAAATTAGTTACGTTGAAATTAAAGATAGGAATTAAAACTGAAATCATTAATTACTAGATTTCTGTTGTACAACCTCAAACAATTCACCACCTTCACATTTTATAGTTCTGTATGGGAATTTTAGGATAAGTGCATAATCATGCGTTGCCATTAAAATGGTTTTACCGCTGTTATAAATCTCTTTTAGAACATTCATAACATCAACTGAAGTTGCTGGGTCAAGGTTACCCGTTGGTTCATCTGCTAAAATTAAATCTGGATTATTTAATAATGCACGTGCAATGGCAACTCGTTGTTGTTCACCTCCCGAAAGCTGAAAAGGCATTTTAAAATCCTTAGTTTCCATATCAACTTTGGTTAATACTTCTTTTATTTTTTCTTTAATTTCTTTTTCGTTTTTCCAACCCGTAGCTTTTAAAACAAATTTTAAATTTTCAAAAACATTTCTATCATTTAATAATTTAAAATCTTGGAAAACAATACCTAATTTTCTTCTTAAAAAAGGAATTTCTTTATCTTTTAATTTTCTAAGATTAAATCCAACAATTGTTCCTTCTCCTTTTATCAATGGTAAATCTCCATATAAAGTTTTCATTAAACTACTTTTACCACTTCCTGTTTTTCCAATTAAATAAACAAAATCGCCTTTATTAATTTGCAAATTAACATCAGAGAGTACCAAATTTTCTCGTTGAAAAATTTTAGTGTTTTGTAAAGTAAGAATTGGCTCAGACATAAATTATTTTGATTTTAACAAAGCTAAATATTTAAATGTAATATGTCAACTAATTAATGATTATTAGGGGTCTTTTATTCATAATGTTTACATTTGAATTCTAAATTTAAAAAAATATGACCAAGTATTTTATAAAATTCTTATTTTTAGTAGCTACTATTTTATTAATTTCCTGTAATATTAAACCAAAAGTTAATCACTTAAAAACTGGTATTTGGCAAGGTGAAATTACCATGCAACAAAAAAAGCTTCCTTTTAATTTTGAAGTAAGCAAAGAGGATAACACTTATAAAATTACTTTAATAAATGGTAAGGAAAAACTTAAAATGACCGATGTAAAAGTTGTAAACGATTCCTTATTTTTTACATTTCATATTTTTGATATTGCTATTAAAGCTAAATTTAAAAATAATAAAATTACAGGAGTTTATGTAAAAAATTATATTAAAGATTACACATTACCCTTTAATGCAAGTTTTAATCCTAAGCAACCAATCCAAAAATCAACCGATATTTTTAATGGAAAATGGGATATGACCTTTAACTCAATTAACGGCAATGATAAATACAAAGGCATCGGAATATTTAAAACTGAAAATCAACAACTTACGGGTACAATTTTAACACCGACTGGAGATTATCGCTATTTACAAGGTTTTACTAAAAACAACCAATTTACGTTATATTCTTTTGACGGAAATCATGCCTTTATTTTTAAAGCAACCAAACAATCTGATAGTACTTTTGTAGGTGATTTTTGGTCTGGTAAATCTTCTCATGAAACCTTTACCGCTACCAAAAATGAAAATGCAACTCTGCCCGACGCCAATAAACTTACCTTTTTAAAAGAAGGATTCCATAAAATCAACTTCAAATTTCCTGATTTAAACGGAAAAATGGTTTCATTAACGGATAAAAAATATCAGAATAAAGTAGTGATTTTACAAATTTTTGGAACTTGGTGTCCAAATTGTATGGATGAAACAAATTTCTATTCACAATGGTATAAAAAAAATAAAGATAAAAATGTTGCCATTATTGGTTTGGCTTTTGAAGCAAAACCCGATTTCAACTATGCTAAAGCAAGAGTTGAGAATATGAAAAAGCGTTTAAACGTTACTTATGATTTTTTAATTGCTGGCACATACAAAAATAATGGAGCCTCAAAAGCACTGCCAATGCTTAATCATGTAATGTCTTTTCCTACTTCAATTATTATTGATAAAAAAGGAATTGTACGTAAAATTCATACAGGTTTTTCTGGTCCTGCAACCGGAAAATATTATGAAAATTTTAAAATTGAATTTAATAACTTTATAAATAAACTTCTTGCAGAAAAATAACTTTTAATACTACTTTTCTTTTAAAATTAATTTTTGCAATATGCAATTACTCACAAAAATTGCGTTATAGTAACATAGATTAATTTTTGAACAAGAAAATATGATTAATAAAAAAATTGGTATCTCCTTTATTACATTTTTAGTTACTATAATGGTGTTTTCACAAAAAACGGCAATAAATAGTAACCCGTTAACTGGCTATGATAATGCCATTAGTTTATATGAAAATAAATCCTATAAAGCTGCACAAGAGCAATTTATAGAACTCAGCAACACCTTTAGTGAAACTTCAGAATTAAAAGCTAATTGCGAATTTTATATTGCGGATTGTGCCATTAAATTAAATCAACCAAATTCTGATGATTTAATGCAACAATTTGTGATAAACTATCCTACCAGTCTTAAACAAAACAGTGCTTTTTTAAAAGTTGCAAACTATTATTTTAAAATTGGGAAATACAGTTACGCTGCCAAATGGTATTCAAAAATAAATGCTGAAAATATTGGCAAGTACAACCAAGATGAGTTTAACTTTAAATATGCCTATTCTTTATTTGTAAACAAAAATTACATCAAATCAAAAAAGTTATTTTTTAACTTGTTCACTTCGCAAAAATATGGAGCAAAAGCTAAATATTATTACGGTTATATTGCTTATAAACAAGATGATTTCAGTACTGCAGAAAAATACTTAAGCAGTGTAGAAACTAACACAACTTTCAAAACTAAAGTCTCTTATTATTTAGCCGATATGAATTTTAAATTAGGAAAATTCCAAAAAGCTATCGACAATGGTTTACCACTTTTAGAAAAAGCAAAAGGATTGGAATATTCTGAAATTTCAAAAATTATTGGTGAAAGTTATTTCAATCTTCAAAATTTTAAAGAAGCTATTCCTTATCTAAAAAATTATAAAGGAAAACGTAGAAAATGGACAAATACTGATTATTATTTGCTAGGTTATGCTTATTTTAAACAAAAAGATTATGAAAATGCTATTAACAATTTCAATAAAATTATTGGCGGAAATAACACCGTTGCACAAAATGCCTATTATCATTTAGCCGAATGTTACTTAAAACTAAACAAAAAATCTGAAGCTTTAAATGCTTTTAGAAATGCTGCTAATTTACCTTTTAATAAAATTATAAAAAAAGATGCCTGGTATAATTATGCTAAAATTAGTTACGAGATTGGAAATCCGTATAAAAGTGTTACTAATATTCTACAAGAATACTTAAAAAAATACCCGAAATCTAAACAAAATACTGAAATACAAAACTTACTTATTAGTGCTTATTTAACTTCTAAAGATTTTAAAGGAGCTTTAAAATATTTAAATTCTTCAAAAAATAATACTCATAAAAACTTATTACAACAAGTTTCTTATTATAGAGGAATTGAACTTTATAAAACCCATAATTACAAACAAGCTATAGAAAATTTTGAGATTTCTTTAAAATATAAAAATGATGAAAGCATTACTGCAAAAGCTAATTTTTGGAATGGCGAAAGTTATTATCAACGCTATAATTTTACAAAAGCACTCAACTATTTCAAAGCCTTTTTAGCAAATAATAAAGCTAGCAGTGCTGATGAATTCAAAACCATTAATTATAATTTAGGATATACTTATTTTAAATTGAAAAATTATAATAATGCCATTCGTGAATTTAAACTTTTTGCAACGGACAATCTAGAAACTAATTTTAAAGATGATACCTATTTACGTATTGCCGATTCCTATTTTGTCACAAAAAATTATGCAAATGCTATTACTTATTACCAAAAATCAATACATACAAGGAATGAAAATTCAGATTATGCACAATTTCAAACTGCACTTAGCTATGGTTTTTTAGGAAAAGAAGCTAACAAAATAAAAGAACTACAAAACCTTATAAATCAACCAGCTAAATCTATTTATAAAGATGATGCTCTTTATATTTTAGGAAATTCATATATCAAACAAAACAAGACTGAAAAAGCTATAGCAACTTTTAATGATTTAATTAGAACTTATAAAAGAAGTCCGCTAATACCAAAAGCACAATTAAAAAAAGGATTAATATATTATAATATCAATGAAAATGAAAAAGCATTAACCACTTATAAAAACCTGGTTAAAAAATTTCCAAAATCATCAGAAGCACGTCAAGCAGTTAATAATACAAAACAAATATATGTAGATTTAGGAAAAGTAGATGAATATGCAAATTGGGTAAAAACCATAGATTTTGTTTCTGTTTCAGATGCTGAATTAGATGATGCAATGTATGAATCTGCCGAAAGACAATATTTGGCACATAATACTAAAAAAGCGATTACTACTTTTAAAAAATATCTTCAAAATTTTGAAAATGGGTTGCATAGTTTACAGGCAAATTTTTATCTGGCACAACTATTAAATTCCAATAACAAATCTAATGAAGCAATACCTAATTACGCTTTTGTAATTAATCATCCTGAAAATGAATTTACAGAGAAAGCATTAGTACAATTATCTTTAATTTATTTAAAAAATAAAAATTGGGTTAAAGCCGCTCCTCTATTAACTAAATTAGAAAATAATTCTGATAACAAAAAAACTATTATTTACGCACAATCAAATTTAATGAAAGCCTTTTATCATCAAAAAAATTATGATAAAGCAGTTTATTATGCCGAAAAATTATTGAAAAACACTAAAATTGATAAAGAAACCTCTGCAGATTCACAACTTATAATTGCCCGTTCTGCCATAAAAACAAACCAATTAGAAAAAGCAGAAAAAGCATATGAAAAAGTAGCAAAAATTGCTTCAGGAGAACTTAAAGCTGAAGCATTGTATTACAACTCATTTTTTAAAAATAGTGAAGGAAGTTATCGACAATCAAATGAAATAATTAAAAATATTGCAGCAAATTATGCGGCTTATAAATTATGGGCGGCAAAAAGTTTACTGATAATGGCAGATAATTATTATCATTTAAACGATGCTTTTCAGGCAACTTATATATTAGAAAGTGTCATAAAAAACTTTCCTGAATTTGAAGAAGTTACCACTCAAGCCAAAAATAATTTGCAACAAATTAAAGCAGAACAAGCCAAAACTAACGAATCCGTTAAAACTAACAACAATTAAATGCATTTTATAAAAAATACAATCATGCAAAAATTACCTATTACATTTTTATTCTTGTTAATTTCTGGGATATTACTTGCACAAAAAACTAAAAAAGATACACTAACTACCCAAGAAATTACGGTAGTAAAATCCTATACTCCAAAAATTTCTGATGCCTTTAAAATAAAAACGAATCCTACAATAAAAGATTCCGATTTATTTAAAAAAGAAAAGGTCAATTTTCATATAAATTCAGTTCCTGTAGCTTCAACTTTTACGCCAACCAAGGGCAAAGTTCAAGGTATTAAAAGAGCACCAAAAGAAAAGATATATAATAGTTATATTTCTGGCGGATTCGGAAATTATAAAAGTCCGTTTTTTGACGCTTTTTTAACTACTGGAGATTCCAGATATTTTGATTTTGGATTATTTTTAAAACACCAATCTTCTTTAGATAATATTAAAAATACACTTTTGAATTCAACTTATTCAGATACTAAAATAGAGGGTTATTATCAGCAATTTGAACGAAATTTAAATTACAAAATTACTACAGGAGTTCAGCAACAAAAAGTAAATTATTATGGATTACCAAATAACTTAACCTTTGATAACAACGTAATTGATGCTATAAATGAAAAACAAATTTATAAAACTATTTATGTAGGCGGAAATTTAAAAATGAAGCATTCCTTTCTAAAAAATGTAACCGCAAAAATTCAAAATTTTTCAGATGATTACAACTCTAATGAACTTCAAATAACGGTACAACCTAAAATAGATTTACCAATTGCAACCGAAACCTTAAATAATGAATTTTTGCTTCAATTAATCACTAGCAAATTCAATCAAAATTACACCAATACCAATTCATTGAAATACAGCTTTTTTAATGCAGGATTCAATCCTAATTTGGTAGTTTTAAGAAAAAATTTAACCGTTAATTTAGGTGCTAAACTCTATTATTCTTCAAATTTAGAAACTAAAGAAACTTCATTTTTTGCCTACCCAAAAGTTACCGCTTCTTATAAATTAAGTGATGAAAATTTAATCTTAAATGCTGGTGTTACTGGCGATTTAATTCAAAATAGCTATCAAAACTTTGTTACTCAAAATCCATTTGTTTCTCCAACGTTAAACTTGCAGCAAACGGATCAACAATACAAGGGATATTTAGGTTTAAAAGGAAAACAAAACATCATAAACTTTAACACTTCCATCAGTTATTCTTCAGAAAAAGATAAACCCCTATTTATTCAAAATCAAACGCAAACTGACGGAACAATTTTGGTAAATAAAGCTTATCAAGCAGGAAATTCTTTTCAAGTAATTTATGACAATGTAAAAACGCTTAATTTTTTAGCAGAAATTAGTGTGCAGGCATCAGAAGATTTTAATTTAAGTGTTCAATTAAATTATTATAATTATTCAACAAACAACCAACAAGAAGCGTGGAATTTACCAAACATAAAAGCTTCATTATCTGTTAATTACAAAAATAATAATTGGTTTTCAACTGCTAAATTATTTTATAGAGGTGAAACTAAAGATTTTAGTATTCCTTATAATAGCAATACTATAAATGGAGTTATTATTACAAATAAATCCTTTACAGATTTAAATTTGAAAGGCGGTTATATTTTTACCAATAGATTAACTGCTTTTGCTCAAATAAATAATGTTTTCAATAAAAAATATGATCAATTTTTGAACTATCAAGTCCAAGGATTTCAAGTTTTAGCAGGTATCACGTATAAATTCAACTTATAATTTCAATATAATCTTTTATTTTTTGTAGTTTTAAATATTAAAACATCAACTACATGAAACCTACATTGTATTTAGTAAGCCTTATGCTTATTTTTACCTCTTGCTCTAATATTAAAGTTGAAAAACAAAAAAAAATCACCATTAATAAAACCGATTCTACTGTTATTAAACACTTTTTTAATAGTGCATTAACTCAAGGAAAAAGTTATGAATGGTTACGAGATTTAACGTCTAATATTGGCGGACGATTATCTGGTTCTCCTGAAGCTCAAAAAGCTGTGGAATGGGGAGAAAATTTAATGAAAAAATCAAATTTTGATAAGGTTTGGTTACAACCTGTTATGGTTCCTCATTGGATTCGTGGAGAAAAAGAACAAGCATATTTTACTAGCAACAACATAAAATATAAAGTACCAATTTGTGCTTTGGGTGGTTCTATTGCAACTCCAAAAAATGGAATTTCAGGAGAAGTAATAGAAGTAAAAAGTTTAAAAGAAGCCGAGCAATTAGGAGAAAAACTTCGAGGAAAAATAGTATTTTTTAATCGCCCTTTTGATGCTACTTTAATCGAAACTTTTAGAGCTTACGGTGGTTGTGTAGATCAACGTGTTTATGGTGCAAAAACAACTGGAAAATTTGGCGTTTTAGGAGTAATTGTTCGCTCAATGACTTCATATATAGATGATTATCCTCATACTGGAAATATGCATTATGGTGATATTCCTGAAAATAAAAAAGTGCCAACTGCAGCAATAAGTACCAAAGCTTCAAATCTTTTAAGTGAAAAATTAAAAGAAAATCCATCTTTAAAATTTTATTTCAAACAAAACTGTAAAACGCTGCCAGATGCACCTTCTTTTAATGTAATTGGTGAAATAACAGGAAGTAAATATCCTAAAAAATACATTACGGTTGGTGGACATTTAGATTCTTGGGATTTAGCTCAAGGTGCACAAGATGATGGTGCTGGGATTGTACAATCTTTAGCTGTTGCACAATTATTAAAAACAAACCAAATAAAACCAAAACACACCATTAGAGTGGTGTTATTTATGAATGAAGAAAATGGTTTACGTGGTGGTAAAAAATATGCTGAAGAAGCTAAAACTAAAAATGAAATTCACATAGCTGCATTGGAATCTGATGCAGGCGGATTTACACCTAGAGGATTTTCATTTTCTGCAACTCTTAAAAATCAAGATTTAATTAAAAGTTGGAAAACATTATTGGCTCCTTATGGGTTAAACGATTTTGAAGAAGGACATTCTGGTGCAGATATTGGTCCTTTAAAATCTAAAACTATTTCTTTGGTAGATTACAGACCCGACTCACAACGTTATTTTAAATATCATCATTCTGCATTAGATACTTTTGAAATCGTAAATAAACGCGAATTAGAACTAGGATCCGCATCTTTGACTTCTATGATTTATTTGTTAGATACTTATTTAAACTAATTTTATATGAAAAAATTTCTTGTTGTAATTATTATGATTAACGCAATATCCTGCACAAAAAAAATAAAAGTAGATTCCTTAGTAATAAATGGAAATATCTATACCGTTAATAAAAACTTTGACAAAGCTGAAGCATTTGCTATTAACGATGGAAAAATTATTGCTGTCGGAACTTCTAAAAATATACAAGATTTATATACAACAAATAACTTGATTGATGTTAAAGGAAAAACTGTTTTACCAGGACTTATTGATGCACATTGCCATTTTTTTGGATTAGGTTTACAACAACAAAAGGTTGATTTAACAGGTACAAAAAGTTTTGACGAAGTATTACAGAGAATTGTTGATTTTCAAAAAGAAAAAAATACTAATTTTATTACCGGACGTGGCTGGGATCAAAATGACTGGGAAGTAAAAGAATTTCCTACTAAAGAAAAATTAGATCAATTATTTCCAAAAACTCCAGTCGTAGTAACCAGAATTGACGGTCATGCTTTATTGGCAAATCAAGCGGCAATTGATTTAGCTGGAGTTACCACAAAAACAAAATTTTTAGGCGGAGAAATCCTTCAAAAAGATGGAAAATTAACCGGAATTTTTATTGATAATCCAATGGATTTAATCTATGCTGTCATCCCAAAACCTACTAAAAAAATGCAGATAAAAGCGTTACAAGATGCCCAAAAAATATGTTTTAGTTATGGTTTAACCACGGTTGATGATGCTGGTTTATCAAGAAAAACAATTGAACTAATTGATAGTTTACAAAAAGCAGGTAAATTAAAAATTCGTATTTATACAATGGTTTCAAATACCCCAAATGATGTAGATTACTATTTAAAAAAAGGTATTGTTAAAACGGATAGATTAAATGTCCGTTCTATAAAAGTGTATGCTGATGGGGCTTTAGGTTCACGTGGTGCCACTCTAAAAAAACCATATACAGATGAGCCAAATCATTATGGGGCTTTAGGAACTTCTGTAGCAGATTTACAAAAAATTGCACAAAAAATTGCTAATTCAAATTACCAAATGAATACACATGCCATTGGAGATTCTGCTAATTATGTGATGCTAAAAACCTATAAAGAAGTTTTAAAAGGTAAAAAAGATAGACGTTGGAGAATTGAACATGCTCAAATTATTGATCCTCAAGATTTCCATTATTTTAACAATATCCTTCCTTCCATTCAACCAACTCATGCTACTTCTGATATGTATTGGGCAGAAGATAGGTTAGGGAAAAAACGAATGAAAGGTGCTTATGCTTATAAAAATTTATTAAATGAATATGGAAAAGTTGCTTTAGGAACAGATTTTCCTGTAGAAAAAGTAAGTCCGTTTTTAACATTTTATGCTGCTGTTGCAAGAAAAGATGTAAAAGGATTTCCAAAAAATGGCTTTCAAACGGAAAATGCCTTAACCAGAAAAGAGACACTTAAAGGGATGACTATTTGGGCGGCTTTTTCCAATTTTGAAGAACAAGAAAAGGGAAGTATTGAAAAGAGTAAATTTGCCGATTTTGTGATTTTAGATAAAAATATTATGGAAGTAAATGCTGATGAAATTCCAACTATAAAAGCTTTAGCAACCTATGTTAATGGAGAAAAAGTAAACTAATTGTTTATTCATAATCATCCATATAAACCTTTTATCCCAAAAAATGCGACTAAATTAATTGTTGGCACTTTACCTCCACCACGTTTTTCAGTCGGAAATTTAAAAAAAGGAGATGTAGATTTTTGTTATGGAAGTATTGACGGGCAATTTTGGAAAATCATAAATTCCATTCATAATTTAAAACTACGTTTTGAAACTACTGAGTTTGCTATTCAGCAACGTAAAAACTTCCTTATTAAAAATAACATTGGCATTTGTGATATTGTTGATGGTTGTAAACGCGAAAAAATGGATGCTTCCGATTTAGGTATGCAACAAATTATTCTTAGAGATTATTTAAGTTATCTTTCAGATTACCCAAAAATAAATACTTTATTATTAACTGGTGGAAACAGTAAAAATGGACCAGAATATCATTTAAGACGGTTGTTAAAAAAGCAAAATATAAAATTAGATGTTATTGAAACTAAAACGCCTAAAATTCATTCGTTTCAATTTAATAATAGAATTATAAAAGTAGTTTCATTAACTGCTCCAACTGGCACAGCAAACCGTGCAGTAGGAAGTAATCCTGATTATAAAATCTTAAAACAACAAAACCCTAAATTCAATACGTTTGATTTTAGGGTTTTACAGTATAAAAAATTCTTTTAATTGTAGTTTAATAAAAGGGGCTACGCTATCTAAAAAAATCGTCATTGCGAACAAAGTGAAGTAATCTTTTAAATTCAAATAATGAACATTGAGATTGCTTCAAAATTAAAATTTTTCGCAATGACTAATTTTATATAACAATCCTTAATTATATAATCTTATTTTTTTAGTCGTTTTGGTCCTTGTTTTACAATATCATCTGGGACTTGTCCTCGGAATAATTTAAAATTTTCTATATACCTAGCAGCAAGTGCATCATATTTTTGCCAATACTCCTCTTTATTTCCCCAGGCATTTTCTGGTTTAAAAACTTTATCAGGAATATCAGGACATGAAAGCGGTACATTATATCCAAAAAGAACATCTTTCCGATACGAAACTTTATCTAACTCACCATCTAAGGCAGCATTCAACATTCTTCTTGTATATTTTATACTAATTCGCTTACCAACTCCAAATTTTCCACCAACCCAACCAGTATTTACTAACCAAATTTTAGCTCCTGATTTTTCAGCTTTAGATCGAAGTAATTTAGCATAATAGTAAGGATGATGCACCATAAAAGGAGCTCCAAAACAAGCACTGAACGTAATTTCCGGTTCAATACCTAAACCCATTTCTGTACCCGCAATTTTAGAAGTATAACCACTCATAAAATGATAAATTGCTTGATCCATAGTTAGTTGTGCTATTGGAGGAAGTACACCTTGAGCATCTGCCGTTAAAAAGATAATATTTTTAGGTTGTGCATTAACCAATTTTTCTGGAATAGCATTCGGAATAAATTCAATAGGATAAGAAATTCGTGTGTTTTCTGTTAAGCTGTCATCATCTAAATCAATTTGCCTTGAGCCTCGGTCGTAAACTACATTTTCTAATATGGAACCAAATCGCTGTGTACAAGCAAAAATTTCAGGCTCTGCAGCTGCAGAAAGCCGAATTACTTTAGCATAACATCCGCCTTCAAAATTAAATACGCTATGATCACTCCAACCGTGTTCATCATCACCTATTAAACGTCTTTTTGGATCTGCTGATAAAGTTGTTTTCCCTGTACCACTTAATCCAAAGAAGAGTGCTACATCATCTTTATTTCCGACATTTGCTGAACAATGCATTGCCATAACATCTTGCATTGGCAACAAATAATTCATAATGGTAAAAATGGTTTTTTTAACTTCACCAGCGTATTTTGAGCCCGCAACAATAGCAATTCTTTGTGCAAAATTTATAATTATGGCCGTTTCACTTAGCGTACCGTCAATTCTTGGATCAACATTAAATGAAGGAACAGAAATTAACGTAAACTCTGGTACAAAATTTTTGTGTTTCCCACGTTCATTAAACGTATTTAACATATTACGAGCAAAAAGACTTTGCCATGCAGTATCGGTAATTACCCTAACATTAAGTTTATAATCAGGGTCAGACCCCGCATATACATCTTGAACAAATAATTCTTCACCTTGTAAAAATGCAAGAACACGGGTATAGATGCTATTAAATTTTTCTTCAGTAATTGGTCGATTGTATTCACCCCAATCAATTTTATTTTCTGTTGAAGGTTCTTTAACAAAATATTTATCATTTGCGGCTCTGGCAGTCCATTTACCTGTATGTACTAATAACGGACCTCCATTTACTACAGTTCCTTCGTTTCTAATTATTGCTTCTTCATAAAGTGCTGCAGTAGGTAAATTCCAATAAACAGTTTCTAAATGTTTAAATCCGTGATGCCCTAAATCATAATCGCTTCTGAACTCTCCAGCTTGCTTTTGAGCAGGTGTAGAAAATTTAAAGTATTTCATTTTTAATATTTTTTGTTTTCATTTCAAATTATAACATTTAACTAACCCAATCTCTTACAAGTTTTCGCTCACCAATATAAAGTTCATTTGGAGAATTTGGATCAATAGCCCATTTTATTCTTCTAATGCCTTCAATAATATCTTTAATAGAGCCACAATAGGAAATTCTAAGATAACCTTCTAAACCAAATTCTATTCCTGGTACAGCTAAAACTCTAACTTTATCTAAAAGAAAAGCTGATAATTTTCTTGAATCTTTTTCGAAATTAGAAAAATCAACAAACACATAAAATGTCCCAGCCGGTTTAACAACATGAACACCATCAAAAGCCTTTAACTGTTGTAACATTACATTACGATTATTTTCTAAAGTAGATTTCAAATTTTCTACGCTAGATTGAATTCCGTTCATGGCAGCCATTGCTGCTTTTTGTAATAATGCCGATGGTCCAGCAGTTTGATGACTTTGAATGTTAGTCATTACTTTTACTATCTTTTTATTAGCAACTGCCCAACCAATCCTAAATCCTGTCATAGCATACGATTTTGAAACTCCATTTATCACAATAATTTTAGAATTTTCTTCAGATTTTTTTGAATAATTATACGCAACTACAGGTTTTTTACCATCAAATAATAAACGATGGTAAATATCATCCATAATTAAATAAATTCCTTTTTTTTCTGTAAACTGAACTATTTCTTTGACAAAATTTTCGGAATATTGGACGCCAGTTGGATTATTAGGGCTGTTAATTATAATGGCTTTTGTATTTGAAGTTATATTTTGTTCAATGTCTTTCAACGTAGGATAAAAAGATCCATCTTCTGGATAAACAGGAACAGGAATTGCACCAATTAATTTAGCCATTTCTGGATAACTAACCCAATATGGAGCAGGAAACAATAGTTCGTCTTGTGGATCTAAAATAGCCTGTAACGCTACCATAATTGCTTGTTTTGCTCCGTTAGAAACAATAACATTATCAGGATTCACTTTTCTTCCATAATGTTCTTCCGTATATCTAATTACGGCTTGTTTCATCTCTCGAAGCCCATCAGAAGGAGTGTATCTTACCTCTCCTCCATCTAGAAAAGATGCAGCAGTTGTAATTGCTTCAATGGGTGCTTTACTTTTTGGTTCTCCACCTCCAAGATGGATTACCGGCTCACCTTTTGCTTTTAATATGGCAAAGGTTTCATTTAATTTTAAGGTAGCAGATTCGCTAATTGATTTACCTATTAAACTTATACTCATCGGTTTTAATTTTTAAACTAATACGAAATTAGTAACTAATGTTTTGATAAGAAGTAATTTCAATAGGTTTTTAACAAATTCTAACTTTCTGTGTTTTTTTGTTAAAAATTAAATTTATTTAGACTAAAACTAAATTAATTCTTTACTATATTTTTCACAAAATTAGAACTATTTCCCGTTCCGTTTTTATCTAAAAAATTAATAAATGCCGAACCAATAATTGCCCCATTTACATACTTACAAACAGTATTAAAGGTAGATTTATTAGAAATACCAAAACCTGCAATTAAAGTACTTTTTAAATTCATTTTTTGAATTCGTTCAAAATATGCAATTTGTTTTGATGAAATTTCTCCTTTTGCGCCAGTAATTGATGAAGAAGCCACTACATAAATAAACGCATTTGTAATTTTATCAATTTTTCGAATTCTTTCTTCTGAAGTTTGAGGTGTTATTAAAAACACATTTGAAATACCATAATTTGTAAATAATTGTTGGTAATGAGATTCGTACTCAATCATTGGTAAATCGGGAATGATTATGGTTTCTATTCCACAATCTTTACATTTTTGACAAAATTTTTCTTCACCATATTTTATTATCTGATTGATATACCCCATTAAAACTAAAGGAATTTTAACTGAATTTTTTAATGCTTCCAACTGATTAAAAATAATATCTAAATTAATTCCATTTTCTAATGCAACTGAGCTACTATGCTGAATGGTTGGCCCATCAGCCAATGGATCAGAATATGGCAAACCAACTTCTATAAAATCTACTCCACTACTTTCTAAACTTTTAATTATTACTTCTGTATCATTTAACTTTGGAAAACCCGCTGTAAAAAAAACAGATAGTAATTTTTTATTCTCTTTTAAAATTTTATTTAACCGACTACCCATAATAATTATTTTTCGTCACCCTGAACTTATTTCAGGGTCTCATTAGATTTGTACTATTTTTATTTGTTAATATATACACATAACTCTATCTCTTATTTTTAATATAAAATGCTGAAACAATTCCGATAACTATCGGAACAGCATGACTAAATATTATTTTAAATGTGTTATATAAGTTTCTAAATCCTTATCGCCTCTTCCAGATAAATTAATGACAATTACTTGCTCCTTTTTAAATTTCATTTTAGGCAAAACCGCTAATGCATGTGCCGATTCAAGTGCAGGAATAATTCCTTCTGTTTTTGTTAATTCGTAAGCGGAATCTAAAGCTTCCTGATCGGTAGCATTCATAAATACTGCTCGTTTACTTTCATGCAAATACGCATGTAAAGGTCCAATTCCCGGATAATCTAATCCTGCTGAAATGGAATAAGGTTCTGTTACTTGTCCGTATTCATCTTGCATTAAAATAGTTTTACTTCCGTGTAAAACCCCAACATCACCCAATTGTGAGGTAGCCGCTGATTGGCCACTATAAACGCCTAAACCAGCTGCTTCAACAGCTATTAATTTTACATCTTCATTATCTAAATAATGATAAAATGCTCCTGCTGCATTACTTCCACCACCTACACAAGCAATTATCATATCCGGATTTTCATTCCCTGTTTGTTCCAATAATTGTTCTTTCATTTCTTTACTGATAATAGATTGCAAGCGCGCTACCATATCAGGATAAGGATGTGGACCAACCACGGAACCAATTAAATAATATGTATCCGCAGGGTTTCCAATCCAATCACGAATAGCTTCATTGGTGGCATCTTTTAATGTTTTACTTCCACTTTTAGCTGGAACCACTTTTGCTCCTAACATTTTCATTCGAGCTACATTTGGAGCCTGACGTTTAATATCAACTTCTCCCATAAAAACAACACATTCCAAATTCATTAAAGCACAAACCGTAGCTGTTGCAACGCCGTGTTGCCCAGCTCCTGTTTCAGCAATAATTCGTTTTTTACCTAGTTTTTTGGCAACCAATATTTGTCCAATAGTATTATTAATTTTATGTGCTCCTGTATGACATAAATCTTCACGTTTTAAATAAATAGTTGCTCCGTATTTTTCTGATAACCGTTTGGCTAAATACAATGGTGTTGGTCTTCCAACATAATTATCTAATAACTCTTTAAATTCTTTTTTAAAAGATTCTGATTCTAATATTTTTAAATAATTATCTTCTAGTTCTTTTACATTTGGATATAATAGCTCTGGAATAAAAGCACCACCAAACTGACCGTAATATCCATTTTTATCTACAAAATAATTCATGTCAAACTGTCTTTAAATTCTTTAATTTCTTCTATATTTTTTAATCCTGGTTCTATTTCAAACCCACTGTTTATATCAATTCCAATGCATAATTTAGATTCCTGCCTGCTTAGGAATGACAAGATTTCTGTACTATCTTCTTTTGAAATACCTCCACTTAATAAAAACGGAACTTTCCCTTTATAATTTTGAAGTATTTCCCAATTAAATTTGATACCATTTCCTCCATAATTTTTCCCTTTGGTATCAAATAAAAAATAATTACAACTGTTTTCATATTCAGCTATTGAATGAAAATTAAAATTTTCATCAACAGAAAATGCTTTTATAATTTCTATTGAGTGAGATTCTGAAACAAGTTCAGAATGACGTTTTTTTATTTTAATACAGTATTCTGGAGTTTCATTCCCATGTAATTGAACAATATCTAATTGGTGTTTTTTAACTCTTTCAAGTATTACCTTAATAGTTTCATTTACAAAAACACCAACTTTTTTAATAGTTGAAGGAAATTTTACTTGTGGAAAATCCGACACAAAACGCTTTGATTTATTGTAAAATATAAACCCTACAAAATCTGGTTTCAAAGCTAACAAGCTTGAAACATTCTCTTGATCTCGCATTCCACAAACTTTTATTTTCATTTTTTATCTTATTTAATTTTTTTTGGTGATTCAGTAAGAGTTAAAATCACACTTCGACTCCGCTCAGTGTCCTTCGTTTTCTTTTTATCTAATTTGTGATATAAAAGCCTGGCAAGCCAGTCCAGGATCTTCTGTTTTCATAAAATTTTCTCCAATTAAAAAGCCTTGAAAACCATATTCTTTCAGTCCGATTATTACTCTTGGATTACTAATTCCACTTTCTGAAACTTTAATACAATTCTCAGGAATTTGACTAGCTAACTCAATTGAATGTTCTAAATCTACCTCAAAGGTTTTTAAATTCCGATTGTTAATTCCAATAATTTTAGTATCCAGTTCTATTTTATCTAACTCTTCTTTGCTGTGCACTTCATACAATACTTCCAATCCCAAATCTTCGGCTAATTTGCCATAATTTTTCAATTCTTCTTTTGTTAAATATGTTGCAATTAACAAAATAGCATCAGCACCAATGGCTTTAGCCTCCACAATTTGAAATCCGTCAACAATAAAATCTTTTCTTAAAATAGGTGTTGTTTCATTTACTGTTCTTGCCTGCATTACATCTAAAATACTTCCTCCAAAAAAATGAATATCGGTTAAAATGGATTGTGCTGCAATGCCAGCTTTTAAATAACCTTGAGTTACATCTATAACATCAGCCTTATCATTAATAATACCTTTTGAAGGGGATTGTCTTTTAAATTCAGCTATAATTCCTGTTGAGTTTTTAACTGTTAACGCTTTTTTTAATGAAATTGGCGTACGCTTAAAATTGGGGCTTTTTACCAATTTCTCAACGGAAACCTCTGTTTTTAGTTGTGCTATTTCTTTCTTTTTGTGTGCTATTATTTTATCTAGTATGGTCATTGTTTATATATCACTTTCTATTTATTCTATTTAACATATTTTCTTTCGTCACACTGAACTTGTTTCAGTGTCACATTTCTAACGTTTGTAATTTTGGGTTTTTAACTTTTATTAAATTAATTTTCCAATCATGGTGCCAATTTTTTAATTGTTTCTCTCTTAAAATAGCCTGATTAATATCTGAAAATTCTTCAAAATAAATTAAATCTCTAATATTATATTTTGATGTAAATGTTGAACCTACACCCTTTTTATGCTGAATCATTCTTTCTTTTAAATTTCCTGTTATGCCTATATAAAACGTAGTTCTATATTTATTCGCCAATATGTATACATAACTTAACTTCATTTTCATAATTAATGAGATGCTGAAACAAGTTCAGCATGACACTTACTTAAACATAAATTCCTAATTCCTAATTAATTTACTTAAACTTTCTTTCGCTTTTAAACCTAATAATGATGATTTGGCTTCTTCAAAAGCTGCTTCAAACGATTTGCTATTATCAATTGTTTTTAATGCGAATGCCGCGTTTGCCAACACTGCATTATTTTGAGCTTCTGTTCCATTTCCTTCTAAAATAGATACAAATATTTTAGCGGATGCTGCTACAGAATCTCCTCCAAAAATTTCTGATTGCTGTATCCTTTTTAATCCTAAATTTTCAGGTGTTATTAGCTGTTCATTTTCTTTCGTGAATAATTTAAAAGCACTTGTTAGCGAAATTTCATCATAGCCATCAATACTATAAATAATGCCATAATTTTTGGTAGTTTCTTGTAATAAATAATTGTAAACTCGGGCTACTTCCAAATTAAAAACCCCAACTAATTGATTTTGTGGATTGCTTGGATTTACCAACGGCCCTAACATATTGAAAAAGGTTTTTAAACCTAATTCTTTACGAACTGGCCCAACTGCTTTCATTGCTGGGTGAAATAATGGCGCGTGTAAAAAACATATATTTGCCTTGTCTATCTGACTTTTTAATGTGTCCTCGCTATTGGTGAATTTATACCCTAAATATTCTAACATATTTGAAGATCCACTTACCGAAGAAACCCCATAATTTCCATGTTTGGCCACTTTATTTCCTGTTCCTGCAACTACAAATGATGTTAATGTAGAAATATTGAATGTGTTTTTACCATCACCGCCTGTACCACACAAATCAATGGTGTTGAATTCTGATAAATCTATTTTTATAGCTAATTCTAACAAGGCTTCTCTAAAACCTGCCAATTCATTTACAGATATTGGTCGCATCATAAACACCGTTAAAAATGAAGCTAAATGAGAATTGTTATACTTTTCATTTGCAATTTGAAAAAGTACATCTTTGGCTTCTTGTTTTGTTAAACGCTGTTGCTCAAATAATTTGTTTAATATTTTTTTCATTCTAATTCTTTTTATGAGAGATTGCTTCAGTTGTTCCTCAAATAATTTGTTTAATATTTTTTCTTTTTATGATGAGATTACTTCAGTCGCACCTCCTTCGTAATGACGATTTTATTTAATTTCTTTAAAAGGAAAAGATTACTTCAGTCGTACCTCCTTCGTAATGACGATTTTTCACTTCGACTCCGCTCAGTGGCCACTCTTTCTTTATTGATTTGCTTCTATAAAATTACGAACTATTTTTTCTCCTAAAGGTGTTAAAATAGATTCTGGATGAAACTGCACCGCGCTTATATTGTGTATTTTATGCTGTAAACTCATAATATCTCCAAATTCATCAACTGCTGTTATTTCTAATTCGGACGGAAAATCTTTTTTAGATGCTATCCACGAATGATACCGTGCTGCTTCAAATTTTGTTGGAATATCTTTATAAATGGAAGCTTCCTTACTAGTTACTTTCATTGTGGTTGCTACACCGTGAAAAACGGAATCTAAATTCTCTAACGAGCCTCCAAATACTTCGGTTATTGCTTGTAAACCCAAACAAACTCCAAAAATAGGCTTTTTGCCTGCGTAGGTTTTTATGACTTCTTTTAAAATTCCTGCTTCATCAGGAATTCCGGGTCCTGGTGACAACATAATTAAATCGTATTCATTTATGGCTTCTATTGAAATTTCATCATTTCTAAATACTACTGGATATTTTCCAGTAATATTTTCAACTAAATGAACCAAGTTATAGGTAAATGAATCGTAATTATCTATGATTATTATTTTCATATTTTAACTTTTTGTCTTTTTTATCTTTTTTTGCGTTAGGGATTGAAGCTTTGTTTGAGCTCTTTTTGTTTTTTCAACAAAAAAGCGAGTGCGTAAAGCCCGACCGTTTACGGTAACGCCCTAAATAGTTGATGCCATAATTAATGCTTTTTTTAAAGCTGCTAATTTGTTATTTACTTCTTGCAACTCCCCTTCTTCAGTAGAATTTATCACAATTCCGGCTCCTGCCTGAGAGAATAAGGTGTTGTTTTTACTTACAAAAGAACGAATGGCAATTGCCAAATTTACTGAATTATCTAAACCAATAAACCCAACAGCTCCGCCATAAAAACCGCGTGTTTGATTTTCATACCTATCAATTAATTCCATTGCCTTGTATTTTGGTGCGCCACTTAGAGTACCTGCAGGAAATGTATCTCCTACAATTTCAATGGCTCTCCCCTTGGGTTTTCCCTGCACTGTTGAAACTAAGTGAATAACGTGACTGAAATACTGCACTTCTTTAAAAACCTCTACTTGTACATTGCTGGCGTGTTTACTTAAATCGTTTCGTGCCAAATCTACCAACATTACGTGTTCGGCGTTTTCTTTAGTGTCTTTAGATAATTTATCGCCTAACAAAATATCTTTTGCCATATCTCCTGTTCGCCTAAATGTTCCTGCAATTGGGTTGATAATGGCTTTTTCTTTATCAATTTTAATTTGAGCTTCTGGTGAGGAGCCCATTAATTTAAAACTTCCATAATCGAAATAAAATAAATATGGTGATGGATTTATAGAACGTAACGCTCTGTACACATTAAATTCATCTCCTGAAAATTTTTGTTGAAACTGACGTGATAATACTAACTGAAATACATCACCTCGCTTGCAATGTTGTTTTGCTTTTGTAACATTATTTTTAAAATCTTCATCGGTACAATTGGAAGATTCGCTCCCTTTTACATTAAATTTGTACAAACCATAGGTTCGTGCATTTATTAAGGTTTGAATCTCTTCAATTCTTGATGCTTCACCTTCTTCAATATTTTCAATAAGTGTTAACTCATCATTAAAATGATTGATGGCAATGATAAATTTGAAAAAACTGAATTGGAAATCTGGAATTTCAGAAGGTGCTTTTTTAGCGTTCAACTTAATTGTTTCAAAATACTGAATGGAGTTATAGGATATATAACCATAAAAGCCATTGTATGATTTTATTGCTTTAT
Organism: Lutibacter sp.; assembly: GCF_021647475.1. Classification (GTDB taxonomy): domain Bacteria; phylum Bacteroidota; class Bacteroidia; order Flavobacteriales; family Flavobacteriaceae; genus Lutibacter. The sequence goes on along the minus strand of NZ_JAKIUR010000030.1, from coordinate 16,444 downwards.
CACAATCAATTTCAATAGTTTTACGATACGTTTCAAAAATGTTATAAAAATCACGGTTTATCTTTTTTGCATCGAGCTCTTTATTTTTATAATTGTATGAAAACGTATTATTATCAGCTTTTAACGTAATAATTGGTTCAATACAAATGAATGTGAAACTTTCTTCTTTACTATGATAATCTGAACTTTCTAACAACAAACTATTGGCATATTTATCCCTAATTTTGGAATACAACCCAACAGGAGTTACTGTATCAGATAATTGTTTTTTAGAAATTGTTTTAAATTTAATTTTTTTCATTATTGTTGAAATAAAAAAAGACTTATCGCGAGATAAGTCCTTTTGTTATATAGTTTAATATAAATATAATAGTCCGCTCGCTTATTGTTTAAGAGAGTTCCACCACCAATTCATATTTAAATTATTTGTCTTCATTATTGCTACAAATGTAAGATAGATTTTTTAATGAACAAATTATTGAACAAATATTTATTTTTAAATGATACTTAAAATTTGTATAATTATAATTAATAACACCATGGCTATAGGATAAACCGTAGCATAAGCAACTGCTGGAGCATCGGTATCAACTAAATTATCCACTGCTGCTAATCCTGGTGTACTTGTCATACTTCCTGTTAACGTACCTAATAAGGTTAATAAATTCATTTTTAGAAAATATTTAGCTACTACTGTTGTAATTATCATTGGAATTAATGTGATAATCATTCCATATAAAAACAATTCAACACCATAATTTTGAAAAGTTGCTTCTAAACTTGAGCCTGCACTTGTACCAACCGCAGCTAAGAAGAATAACAAACCGAATTGACGTAAAATTTGATTTGCAGCTCCAGTCATTGTCCACATAATTGGACCTGTTTTACCTGTTCTACCTAATATTAGTGCAAGTAATAATATCCCGCCTGTTAAGCCTAAACTAAATGAAAAATTACCAAAAGTAATACTTAACTTGCCTACTAATATTCCTAAAATAATTCCGAAAGAAATTGGTAAAAAATCGGTATTTGATAATTGTTTATCATCATCTCCAAAAATACCAGATACTTTTTGCATATTTTCTTTAGAACAAATTACCATAATTTTATCTCCAAATTGTAATTTTGAAGAAGGACTTGGTGAGATGTTAATCCCAGATCTCCTTATTCTGGTAACTGTTGCGTGGTACTTATTTAATAAATGCAATTGCCCTAAGGTTTTTTTAACGACCTCTTTATTAGTTACTAATAAAAATTTTACATCAAAATTAGAGCTTAATGGAATTGATTTTTTAGTTTCAGGACCAATTAATAATTTAACGCGTTCTAAAGCTTCTTCAGTACCAACTGCTTTTATTAAATCTCCTTTTCTAAAAATAGTTTCAGGCTCTGGAACAAAAGCGATTTTATCTTGCAACACTCTAGATATCACCGCTTTGGTCATAAATCGGATATTTAGTTCCTCAAAGCTTTTACCAATTACATTTTCATTTTCTACAACAAAATGTTTTCTTAAAATTTCAGGATATTCGGTTGCTATTTCACTTTTGTATATATTTTCTTCTTCTTTTATTTTAACTCCTAAAATTTTTGGTAATAAACTCACAAATAAAATAACTCCAATAACTCCAAACGGATATCCTATACCATAACCTATTGATGCTAACGATGAACCTGTTACATCAATAGCTACTGCCAAACCTGGTGTACTAGTTAATGAACCACTTAATAACCCAATAGCTAAATTTTTATCAATTCCGCCAAAATAATAAATTAAAAAAGTAATTACACCTGCACTTATCACCAATAAACCAGCTAATAATGCCAATTCGCGACCATTTTTTTTAAAAGATTCAAAAAAGCTTGGTCCTGCTTGAATTCCAATAGTAAAAATAAAAAGTACCAAACCTAAATATTGAAAATCTTTGGGTACCACTAATCCGTAATGACCAAAAAGCAATGCGACAAATATCACTGCTGAAACATCTAATGAAATTCCTTTGATTTTAATTCTACCAATTACAAAACCGATAAAAATAATTAAAAACAAGACAAAATAACTATTGCTAAATAAACTCATTTTAATAAATTTTTAACAAAATTACGGACAAATTCAATGTTATGAATTTAATATTTATAAAAATAACGAAAACGTTTCCTTTTAAAAACACAAAAACCCAAACAAATGTTTGAGTTTTTACTTTATAATTTAAACATCTTTAAACCAATGAGCCTAAATAACGTTCGGCATCTAATGCAGCCATACATCCAGTTCCAGCTGCTGTAACTGCTTGTCGGTATTCTTTATCTTGTACATCACCTGCAGCAAAAATACCTGGTAAATTAGTTTTTGTAGATTTTCCTTTAGTTTTTAAATAACCCACTTCATCCATATTTAAAATACCTTTAAATATTTCTGTATTAGGTTTGTGACCAATGGCAATAAAAACACCTGTTACATCAATTACTTCTTTTTCACTTGTTTTATTATTTATAACTCTAACACCTGTAACTACATTATCACCTAAAACCTCATCTATTTCGGTATTATATTTCACTTCTAAATTAGGGGTGTTTTCAACTCTTTTTTGCATTGCTTTTGAAGCACGCATATAATCCTTACGAACTAAAATGGTAACTTTTTTACAAATATTAGCTAAATAGGTAGCCTCTTCCGCCGCAGTATCTCCTGCCCCAACCACAACAACATCTTGTCCTTTATAAAAGAAGCCATCACAAGTTGCACAAGCAGAAACTCCTCCACCAATTAAACGCTGTTCACTTTCCAACCCTAAATATTTAGCCGTTGCTCCTGTTGAAATAATAACAGTTTCCGCTTCAACAATTTTAGATTCATCAATAGTAACTTTATGAATTCCGCCAACATGTACTCGAAAGTCAACTTTAGTAACCACTCCAAAACGAACTTCAGTACCAAAACGTTCAGCCTGCTTTTTTAAATCTTCCATCATTGCAGTTCCGTCAGTTCCTTTAGGGTAACCAGGAAAATTGTCAACTTCGGTAGTAGTTGTTAATTGACCTCCCATTTGCATTCCTGTATATATTACAGGTTTTAAATCGGCTCTTGCCGCATAAATTGCAGCAGTATATCCTGCAGGACCAGAACCAATTATCAAACATTTTATTCTTTCTATAGTATCAGTCATATTTTTTTATTTTTATTTTACAACAAATTTATATCATTTTATTAAACTAACTATTGTTTAGCAATAATTTTTAATAATGCTTTAATAGAAAGAAATAATACTTAATTTCCTGATAAAATTTAACTAATTTTGTTCTCCTCAAAAGATTTTATCTTTTTACAAATTAATACTATTTAATAAATGACTACTTCCAATTCAGTTAACAACATAGAAGAACTTGATAAAATCTTAAAATCAGAAATTGCTGTTTTGCTATATTTCAACACCATTTCTTGTAACGTTGGAGAATCTTTAGAGCCAAAAGTTAAAAATTTAATTGATATCAATTTTCCTAAAATTAATTTTTACAATATTGATTTAAATTTTTCTCCAGAAATAGCTGCAAAATATAATGCTTTTGTTGAACCAACTATATTGATTTTCTTTGAAGGAAAAGAAACCATACGGAAAAGTAGAAATATTAGCATCTATGAATTACATGAATCTATTGATAGATTGTACAAATTAATTTTCGAATAAAACCTTGTAAAATATATTTTTAGTTTTATATTTGCACACCGAAATTATTCGGAGTGTAGTACCGCATCGAGTGCGGCATAAACAACGCTCAGATAATTGGTATTTAAAGTGATTTTTATTTTTAACAATTATAAAAAATTTATTTTAAATTCGGGGTGTAGCGTAGCCCGGTCATCGCGCCTCGTTTGGGACGAGGAGGTCGCAGGTTCGAATCCTGCCACCCCGACAAAAAGTTCTTAATTCTCAAACTATTTTTAAAAATAGAAGAACTTTAAAAATTAAAAGCCGATGTAGCTCAGCTGGCTAGAGCAGCTGATTTGTAATCAGCAGGTCGTGGGTTCGAGTCCCTCTATCGGCTCAAATTAAACCTCTTTTTTAAGAGGTTTTTTTATGCATATTGTTTATAAAATATATTACTTCATTTTATTTGATTATTAAAATAACTGTAGTTAAATTTGTATAATAAAAAGCCGACATAGCTCAGTTGGTAGAGCAGCTGAATCGTAATCAGCAGGTCGTGGGTTCGAACCCCTCTGTCGGCTCTTCTTCTTTATTTAAAAAACTTCATTTTATTCAAAAAATTATTCCTTAAATTTGTATAAATTAAATTTATAAAATATATGCTAATACTTGGTATTGCCGGAGGTACAGGAAGCGGTAAAACAACCGTTGTTAATCAAATTTTACATGAATTACCTGCAGATGAAGTGTGTGTAATTTCACAAGATTCCTACTACAAACAAAACGATAACCTTTCTTATGAGGAACGAACAAAAATAAATTTTGATCATCCAAAGGCAATTGATTTTGAATTATTGGTAGATCATTTAACAAAATTAAAATCTGGCGAAATTATTGAACAACCTGTTTATTCTTTTATAACTCATAACCGAACAAAAGATACGCTAATTACACATCCTAGAAAAGTAGTTATTGTTGAAGGAATTCTAATATTTAATAACCGACAATTGCGAGATTTATTTGATATCAAAATTTTTGTTCATGCCGATGCTGATGAACGCCTAATAAGAAGAATTAGGAGAGATATTGAAGAACGTGGCAGAGATATAAATGAGGTTTTAACCAGATATCAAAATACTTTAAAACCAATGCACCAACAATTTATTGAACCTACAAAAAACTATGCTGATATTATTATTCCTAATGACAGATACAATACTGTAGCAGTAGATATTGTTAGAACTGTTATTAGTCATAAACTCTAATTAATGACCTTTAAACAATTAAAAAATAAACCTCTAATAAAATTTATCACCAACATATATGTGATTGTTTTAACTATTTTCATTGTTTGGATGTTCTTTTTCGATGAAAATTCGGTGCTAACTCATTATGAATTTAGTAAAGAAATAAAGAAATTAAATACAGAAAAAAACTATTTTAAAACAGAAATTGCAAAAGATAAAAAAATAATTGATAGCTTAAAAAACCCAAATCAATTAGAAAAATTTGCTCGTGAAAAATACTATATGAAAAAAGAAAACGAAGATATTTACATTATTCAATACGACTCGATTAAAAACTAAAATTAACATGGCACTTTCATTTCTTAACAATTTTAAACCAATTACGGCTGCCGAATGGAAACAAAAAATTCAGGTAGATTTAAAAGGTGCTGACTATAATAAAACCTTATTAACCTCAACTTTAGAAGGAATAACCATAAAACCTTTTTATCATTTAGATACTTTTAAAAAATTAAAGATACCAACTCCTACAACCGATTTTAAAATTTGTCAAAACATTTTAATCCATTCTGAAGAAGAAGCAAACAAAATAGCAACAAATGCACTGTTAAAAGGGGCTAACGCTTTAAAGTTTATTGTAGATAAACCTTTTAATTTTGAAAATATTTTTGAAAATTTATTAAATAAAAATTATGAATTTCATTTTCAATTTAATTTTTTAGATCAACTATTTCTATTAGAATTATCAGAATTTCTTAAAAATGAAATCTTTTATTTAAATATTGATCCAATTGGTCAACTAACAGAAACTGGTAATTGGTTCTATAATTTTAAAGAAGATTTTAAAATATTAGCTCAATTATCCACCAAAATTAAAAAGCATCATTTAGTTGGAATAAATTCTAAATTATATCAAAATGCTGGTGCAAATACAGTACAACAAATTGCTTACAGTTTAGCTCATGCAAATGAATATTTAACCCAATTTGGAGGTGAAATAGTCAATCAAATTCAATTTAATATTGCTATTGGAAATAATTATTTCTTTGAAATTGCAAAAATAAGAGCAATTCGATATTTGTATAATTTAATAAGCAATACCTATAATAAAAATACCATTGCACAAGTTTTTGCCCAACCAAGTTTTAGAAACAAAACTATTTATGATTATAATGTAAATATGTTACGAACTACTACAGAATGTATGAGTGGAATTTTAGGTGGCACTAACACTATTGCAAATATTTCATATGATAATGTTTTTCATTATCCTAATGAATTTGGTGAAAGAATTGCAAGAAATCAATTATTAATATTAAAAGAAGAAAGCTATTTTAAAAACGCCCAAAATATAGCTACAAACTCTTATTATATTGAAGAAATAACCAATCAATTAGTTGAGAAATCACTTACTATTTTTAAAGAAATAGAAAAAAGTGGCGGTTTTTTAAAACAATTAAAAGAAGGTACTATTCAACGAAAAATTAAAGAAAACGCTCAAAAGGAACAGCAATTATTTAATGAAAATAAACTTATTTTAGTAGGAACAAATTCTTTTAAACAAGAAAATGAATCTTTAAAAAATAATTTAGAAAAGCATCCTTTTACCAAGAAAAATTATAAAAAAACAAGTATAATTCCAATAATCCCCAAACGATTAGCCGAAGAAGTTGAACAAATAAGACTTAAAAATGAAGCGTAACAATTTTTCAAAACTTACTGTTGAATATAAGCATTCAAAAAAAGAAATTTTTAGTCATGAAAATTTTGTTGCAGGAATTGCTCCAAATTTAAGAGGTCCTTATTCTACCATGTACGTTCGCCGACCTTGGACCATTCGTCAATATGCAGGGTTTTCAACAGCCGAAGAAAGCAATGCATTTTATCGTAGAAATTTAGCTGCCGGACAAAAAGGATTATCGGTTGCTTTTGATTTAGCCACTCACCGAGGTTACGATTCCGATCATGAACGCGTTCAAGGTGATGTTGGAAAAGCTGGCGTAGCCATTGATTCTGTGGAAGATATGAAAATATTATTCAACCAAATTCCTTTGGATGAAATGTCGGTTTCAATGACTATGAATGGTGCTGTTTTACCCATTTTAGCGTTTTATATCGTAGCGGCTAAAGAGCAAGGTGTAGCTTTAAAAGACTTAAACGGAACCATTCAAAATGATATCTTAAAAGAATTTATGGTACGTAATACCTATATTTATCCACCAGCTCCGTCTATGAAAATTATTGCTGATATATTTAAATATACTAGTAAAAGTATGCCTAAATTTAATTCTATTTCTATTTCTGGTTATCATATGCAAGAAGCTGGAGCAACTCCTGAAATTGAATTGGCATACACCCTTGCTGACGGATTAGAATATTTAAAAACAGGTATTGCAAGCGGCATGGATATTGATGCTTTTGCACCACGGTTATCTTTCTTTTGGGCAATTGGAATGGATCATTTTAGTGAAATTTCAAAATTACGTGCAGCACGAATGTTATGGGCAAAATTAGTAAAACAGTTTAATCCAAAAAATCAAAAATCATTAGCGTTACGCACACATTGTCAAACAAGTGGCTGGAGTTTAACAGAACAAGATCCTTTTAATAATGTTGCCCGAACCACTATTGAAGCTATGGCCGCGGCTTTTGGCGGAACGCAAAGTTTACACACTAATGCCTTAGATGAAGCCATTGCTTTACCTACGGATTTTTCTGCAAGAATTGCACGAAATACTCAAATCTATATTCAACAAGAAACAAAAATTACCAAAACAGTAGATCCTTGGGCTGGCTCAACATTTATCGAAAAAAGAACTGAAGATATGGCTAATGCAGCTTGGAAACTTTTACAAGAAGTGGAAGAATTAGGTGGAATGACCAAAGCTATAGAAAAAGGAATTCCAAAAATGCGAATTGAGGAAGCTGCTGCAAAAAAACAAGCTAAAATTGATAGTAATCAAGATATTATTGTAGGTGTAAATGAATATATTTTAGAAAAAGAAGATGATTTACAAATTTTAGAAGTAGATAATGATGCGGTTCGGAAATCTCAGATAGCACGTTTAACAACCTTAAAAAACACAAGAAATTCTAAAGACGTTGCAATTGCATTACAAAATTTAACAACTTGTGCTAAATCAGGTGAAGGAAATTTATTAGATTTGACTGTAATTGCCGCTGAAAAAAGAGCAACGTTAGGTGAAATTTCCACTGCTCTTGAAAAAGTATTCGGAAGATATAAAGCAACTATAAAATCAATTTCAGGCGTGTATAGTAAAGAAATTAAAAACGATAAAAATTTTGAAAAAGCTAAAAATTTAGCCAACAAATTTGCTGAATTAGAAGGCAGACGACCAAGAATAATGATTGCAAAATTAGGACAAGATGGTCATGATAGAGGAGCCAAAGTAATTGCTACAGGCTATGCAGATTTGGGATTTGATGTAGATATTGGTCCATTATTTCAAACACCTAAAGAAGCAGTAAAACAAGCAATTGAAAATGATGTACATATTTTAGGAATTTCATCTTTGGCTGCAGGGCATAAAACGCTCGTTCCTCAGGTTATTTCAGAATTAAAAAAATATGGAAGAGCAGATATTATGGTAATTGCTGGAGGCGTAATTCCAGCTCAAGATTATCAATTTTTATTTGATGCAGGTGTTTCAGGAGTTTATGGACCTGGAACAAAAATAGCTAAAGCTGCTTTTGAAATATTGGATTATTTAATTAAAAGCATTGAATAAATAAATTGAGCTAGTCATTTATAAATTCTATAGTAAAAACAGGTGTCATTCCTGCGAAGGCAGGAATCTAGACACATTCTATTTATGGATTCCTACCTTCGCAGGAATAATAAAATAACTATAAAACGCACTAATTCAATAATTTGTATTATTTTACTTATATCGAACTCACGTTCATAGTCAATGTTTTTTGTCTAAAACACTCTTAACTATAAAGTGGGAAATCCTATTAAGGAAATCCCACTTTTAAAATCTTTTATCAGACACTACTAATTTTTAATCTATTTTTTAGAAATTTATTTTCAGACATAAATGGTTACTATTTTTGTAACTACAACACATCTTCTCTTAAAATTAAACTATATTTTCCCCAAACACTCCACCATTAAATAAGAGCCAGACAAGTTAGTATTACCAGAATACCAGTTAATTATTGTTCCTCCTGTTTTTCTCAGCTCTATAAGAGTGTCAGTATTCGATGAAACAAAAGCATGGCTACCTTGATCACCAGTATTTGCGTCTTGATTAGGAGAAGCATATCCTCCTGCAAAAGTTCCAATCCGGGATCCATTGTTTGCATTGTAAATTGAATATCCGTAAAAGGTAGTAGTACCCGAACTTCTAACATAACCAGAAATTTTGTAACGGTAACCTCCCTTAAGGTTTACACGCCCTAAACTTGAACTTCCAAGAGCTGTTGTGTAGGGTACGGTATACAACGTTATTAATCCCATTGAATTGTTGCTTTTAAATGAAGTGTTAAAAGGACAATGATTTCCTAATCCAAGATTACTAGTTGAAGTAGCTGATAACGTAAATAATCCGTATTGTTGCATTGCTTTTAACTGCGTTTGAACGTTAGAACTTACCGTATTAATATACTGTAACTCTGTATTAGATACCGTACCATCGGCGAATTTTGCAGCATCAATACCCGTGGCTACTTTGGCATTGGTTACTTTTGCATTTCCTATAGTTAATACTGTTGAACCTGTAACATCACCGGTATGTGTTGCATTGGTTACTTTTGCTGTGTTAGTAGCTACACTAGTATTAGCAGAAACTCTAGCTTCTGTGTAATATAAATTTGTAGTGCCTTCGGTGAGCGCATCTGTAGTTGTAGGTGCTGCAGCAGGTGTTACCCAACTTGCCAATCCAGTAGCATCAGACGTTAAAACCTTTCCTACACCCGGTGTACCACTTTCAATTTTTACCGTTCCTGAAACTTCATAATTCCCGTTTATTCTAATTAAATTGTTATCAAATTCACCATAAATTAATGGTGTTGCTGAGCTTGAGTTCTCAATATATAACTTATTGTTAAATGCCTGACTGCTTGATAAATAACCAGCATAATTACCCAGTAAAACATTACCTGAACCATTCGTTTGATACCCCGCATAAGATCCTAGTACTGCATTATCACTACCAAAATTAAGGAAATTTGCATAGCTCCCAATTACAGCATTATTGCTTCCTGTAGTCGTGTGAGGTGATGCTTGATATCCGACACCTACATTATCAGTTCCAGAGGTATCGTTATATAACGCATTTATACCTACACTCGTATTCTGATTCGCACCATCATCATTAAAGCCAGTACCGCCAAGAAAAATACTTGAACCATCACTTTTACCATCATAAAGGCCATTAATACTGGTTGCTCCTATCTGTTTTTCCCAAGCAGTACCATTATTAACGTATAATCCCGGTATAACATCACCTGCTGTTGCGGTGTTATACACCACCATACCTGCAACATGTGCTGCCAGCGGACTAGCAGATGTTGTGCTTGTTAATGCCACTCGTGGCGGTAAAAAACCTTTGTTGGTAGCTGCTACTTCTAATTGTGCATTTGTATTTGGTGTGGTTGTGCCAATACCTGTTTGAGCAAAAGTGCTAACCGAAATAGCTAGGATTAAAATGGTAATTAATTTCTTCATTTTTAGTTATATTTATTAACTTCTTTTTAAAAGAAGGACACTTACAAATTAAATTTCGGTAATAGTTGTAACATAATGTCTAAGGTTTATGGTATAACCTCCACCTACAGATAACCTCATCCTAAAATAATCATTGTTATTTAGCACAAGTAGTGTCGTAGTATGTATGGAATGATATACATTATTTGCACTCAAGTTCTTTCCTAACAAATTGTAGGTTTTTTGAACACCATTTACACTAAAATATACATACGCATAATAGGTATTAGCAGTAGTATTTGTTGAGGAAATAGATAGGTCTAGGTCAATTTTTATAGTGATGGTTCTCCCTGTTGTATTTCTTAAAGTAGCATTATCTACTCTTGAAAATCCATTATACATTGACGCACTAGTTATTGAACCACTTACATAATACAAAAGATTTGCAGTAGCAAATGAGGTAGTATTCATATACTGATTTGCAAATAGTTGGGTAGTTTGAACATTGGAATAGTAAGCCTTACTTATCAATGGTGCTTTTGCATCTAACTGCGTTTGGGCGTTAGAGCTTAAACTATTTATATACTGTAACTCTGTATTAGATACCGTACCATCGGCTAATTTTACAGCATCAATACCCGTGGCTACTTTAGCATTGGTAACTTTTGAATTTCCTATAGTTAATGCTGTTGAACCCGTAACATCACCAGTATGTGTTGCATTGGTAACTTTGGCTGTGTTAGAAACAATTGCACTTGCTTGAGTAGAAGTAATGCCTGTTTTAGCGGTATTAGCAGCGACACTAGTATTGGCAGAAACTCTAGCTTCTGTATAATATAAATTGGTAGTGCCTTCGGTGAGCGCATCTGTAGTTGTAGGTGCTACAGCAGGCGTTACCCAACTTGCCAATCCAGTAGCATCAGACGTTAACACTTTTCCGGCTCCTGGTGTACCTCCTTCAATTTTTACCGTTCCTAAAACTTCAAAATTCCCATTCACCCTAATTAAATTAGTGTCAAATTCACCATAAATTAGAGGTGTTGCTGAGCTTGAGTTCTCAATATATAACTTATTGTTGAATGCCTGACTACTTGATAAATAACCCGCATGATTACCTAGTAATACATTACCTGAACCATTCGTTTGATACCCCGCATAAGATCCTAGTACTGCATTATCACTACCAAAATTAAGAAAATTTGCATAACTCCCAATTACAGCATTATTGCTTCCTGTAGTTGTGTGAGGTGATGCTTGATATCCGACACCCACATTATCAGTTCCAGAGGTATCGTTATATAACGCATTTATACCTACACTCGTATTCTGATTTGCACCATCATCATTAAAGCCAGTACCGCCAAGAAAAATACTTGAACCATCACTTTTACCATCATAAAGGCCATTAATATTTGTTGCTCCTGCTTGTTTTTCCCAAGCCAATCCATTATTAACATATAATCCCGGTATAACATCACTTACCGTGGCTGTGTTATATACTACCATACCTGCAACATGCGCTGCCAGCGGACTAGCAGATGTTGTGCTTGTTAATGCCACACGTGGTGGTAAAAACCCTTTTGTAGTAGAGGCTACTTCTAATTGTGCATTTGTATTGGGTGTAGTTGTGCCAATACCAGTTTGAGCAAAAGTGCTAACCGAAATGGCTATGATTAAAATGGTAATTCGTTTTTTCATTTTCTTCTAATTTTTATTTTAGTCAAGTAATCCTTTAGCTTTTAATAAAGCTTTTAAGTCACTTAATTCTTTTTTAACAGCATCAATTTCTTTTTGTTGTTCTTGCATTCCTTTTACTAAAATTGGTATTATATAGGTCTCTTTTATTTTTAAATGTGCTGCATCTTTATTATCTACAATTACAAAATCACCATTTTCAATGGCTTCTATATCCTGTGCTTTAAAACCAAAACGTTTAATTCCGTCTGTTTCTTCGGTGTTTCTACTTTTTCTGAATTCAAAAGAAATAGGTTTTAATTTGTTTATAAATGCTAAACCTCTATCTAAAGGTGCAAAATTATTTTTATCCCGCATATCAGAGGTTATTGTCCAAGCTACTTTTGTGTAAGCACCTGTTACTGAAGCATTTCCAATAGTAACCGTATTTGAACCGTTGCCACTAGCTTGATTACCTATAACTGTTTCATCTGAAACTCCATCAGCAGAAGCCCGTGCATCCCACCCAATGTAAATTGAATTACTAGATGTTAAGTTAGAAGCACTCGTAATAGTACGCTGACCTGCTCTAAAACCGAGAGCTACATTACCCACTCCTGTAGTATTAAGTGAGAGTGCTTCAGATCCTACCGCTATATTCTCTCTCCCAGAAGAATTATTCAATAAAGCACTGTATCCTAAAGCTGTATTATCATATGAATTAGTATGATATAATGTTTGTACACCAACAGCAACGTTACGAGATCCTGTTCCATTTACTGAACCTAGATACACACTAGTTCCCCACTCTATTTTTCCATCAGAAAGGTCATTAATATTGGTTACTCCTATTTGTTTTTCCCAAACAGTACCATTATTTACATACAACCCTGGGGTAACATCACTTACCGTGGCGGTATTATACACTACCATACCTGCTACATGAGCTGCCAGCGGACTAGCAGAGGTAGTCCCTGTTAACGCTACGCGTGGAGGTAAAAACCCTTTTGTAGTGGAGGCTACTTCTAATTGTGCATTTGTATTGGGGGTAGTTGTTCCAATACCTGTTTGGGCAAAGGTGCTTATGGTAAATATGAGGAATAGGCCTGTGATTATATTTTTCATTGTTAAAGTATTTATTTAATTTTTATTCAAAACCTGATTAAGATTATTTTGTTGCTTCGTTTAATTCTTGAGATGCTGAAACAAGGTCAGCATCAATTTATAGAAAGTGTTTAGGAAAATAAATCCCCCAAACACTCAACTATTTACTTAATACAAAGCTCTAAAACTAATCCAGTTTGTACCATCTGAAATTACTTTTATCCAGTTATTTTGAGCAGTAACACCCAATGTAGCTGTAGTAGTTTTAGTTGCAGCATCCTGTATTATTAGTTGACTGCTTGTTGTTGTAATGGTAACATTAGTTGCTGCAATGTTTTTAATAATATATTCTTTACCTGCTATACCCACAGCAGTTGGTAGCGTAATGGAAATACCATCTACTTCACAAATCACATATTTATCAGAACTACTAACCGTCAAATTCATAGCAACAGGTAAAGAAAATATATTGCTATTTGATGAAACTGGAGTTGTCCAACTTAAAGCACCATTTCCATCTGTTTTAAGAACTTGGTCTAAAGTACCATCATCAACTGGTAGCATTAAGGTATAATCTGCTGCTAATGCAGGTGTTTGTATGGTAACTTTATTTGTACCACTACCACTTGCTTCATAAATTGATAAGTTTCCTGCAGAAGTACCATTTTTTAGATTTAAAGCACCATTTATGGTTACCAAATTAGTATCAAACTCACCATAAATTAAGGGTGTTGTTGAGTTTGAGTTTTCAATGTACAATTTGTTACTTACTGTTTCATTAAGTCCTGCTTGATATCCTATTAATATATTACCTGAACCACCTCCTAGGCTTTTACCAGCTTCGTCTCCAATTACTACATTTTGACTACCAGAATTATTAAGTAGATTTGCAAAATGACCAATAGCTACATTACTACTTCCTGTTGTTGTACCTCCCGATGCTGAATATCCAATAGCTACATTACTTATTCCAGATGTAACACTGGCTAAAGCACTTTTTCCAACAGCCGTATTTACATTACCTCCATCGTCATTATTTCCACCACCACCAAGAAAAATACTGGATCCGTCATTTTTACCATCTGAAAGTCCATCAATACTTGCTACTGCATTCGTTTCCCAACTTGCCAATCCATTAGCATCAGAAGTTAAAACTTTACCAACACCAGGACTTCCACCAAATAGTTTAACATTCCCGTAAATTTCAACATTTGAAGTATTAAATCTTAACAGACCAGTATCAAACTCACCATATATTAAATCTGAGCCTGGTCCGTTAGAAATATACAATTTATTACTTCCTGTTTCACCAAATCCTGCAGAGTTACCCAAAAAAACATTCCCAGTTCCAGTAGTAAGTGCATTTCCAGTACTATAACCAACTGCTGTGTTACCTTGGCCTGTACTATTAAGCATTGCACTAACTCCAATTATTGTATTACTGCTAGCAATATTGCTTGGAGCTGAGTTTTGCCCTAAAACAATGGAGCTATTATTAAAAGATCTTGCATCCGAAAGATCATCAATTTTAGTCGCTCCTGCTGCGGCTGTTGCCCAACTTGCCAAACCAGTAGCATCAGAAGTTAGCACTTTTCCTACACCTGGTATGCCACCTTCAATTTTAACTGTTCCTGAAACTTCTAAATCACCATTAACTCTAAGTAAGTTTGCTGCAAAATCACCATAAATTAAGGGTGTTGTTGTATTTGAATTATCTATATACAATTTGTTGCTTCCTGTTTCATTATATCCTGCAGAGTTACCAATGGCAATATTTCCAACTCCAGTTACATTATTATACATAGCATTAGAACCTATTGCAACATTAGATGACCCAGTGGCTCTGGATAATGCCAAAGCTCCTAATGCGGTATTATTGGTTCCAATAATATTTGCTTTTAAAGACCATGCTCCTAGTGCTGTATTATAACCGCCACTTGTATTTGCTATTAAAGATGAAGATCCAACAGCAGTATTATAATCACCAGCTGATGCTCCAGATGAATTTGCATATAAAGTTCTATATCCAATTGCAGTATTCTTCTTTCCTGTATCATTTGTTCTTAAGGCATCTATACCAAGCCCTGTGTTCTCATTAGTTGATACTAAATTGTCTGCTGAACCTGAACGATATCCAAGAAAAACACTAGAAGAAGTTGTTTTTCCATCACTAAGCCCGTTAATGTTGGTTACTCCTGCTGTAGGAGTTTTCCATTCGGGTGCTGTTGCACCTGCATTTATAGTTAACACTTGGTTGGCAGTACCTTTAACTAAAGTTGTTCCTGTACCGTTAGTTCCACCATATATAATATCTCCTACAGCGGTCATTGGACTTAAAGCATCAAAACCTGCTACTTTTGTAGTTGCACCTGTACCTCCATTTGCAATGGCAACTGCCCCAGTAAGTTTTGAAGCAGCAACAGCTACAATTTTTGCATCTGTAACTTTTCCGTCACCAATAGTTAAAACCGTTGCACCAGTAACATCACCTGTATGAGTTGCATTGGTTATTTTTGCAGTGTTCAATGCAATGGCTGTATTTTGAGTGGTTTGCTCTGTTTGCAAGGTTGATATATCTGTTGCATTGGTTACAATACCTGTTATATCTTGATCTCCTGTGTTTGTTCCACTGGTTGCAGCTATAATTGCTGCTTGTGCAGGAGTAATCCCTGTTTTAGCATTGTTAGCAGTAATATCATTTGCTTGTTGTGTGGTAATTCCTGTTTTAGCTGTATTTGCAGCAACATCGGTATTAGCAGAAACTCTTGCTTCTGTATAATATAAATTAGTAGTTCCTTCTGTTAAATTATCTGTTGTAGAAGATGTTACATGATTTACATCACTCACTTTAGCGGTGTTCAATGCAATAGCCGTATTTTGTGTAGTTTGCTCACTTTGCAAGGTTGATATATCTGTTGCATTAGTAGCAATGCCTGAAATATCTTGATCCCCTGTGTTTGTTCCACTGGTTGCAGCTATAATTGCTGCTTGTGCAGGAGTAATCCCTGTTTTAGCATTGTTAGCAGTAATATCATTTGCTTGTTGTGTGGTAATTCCTGTTTTAGCTGTATTTGCAGCAACATCGGTATTAGCAGAAACTC
>NZ_JAKIUR010000091.1 GCF_021647475.1 Lutibacter sp. | reverse complement strand
AACAATATTAAAATGAACTTCAAAGACAAAAAAAGAAGTGAAAATTACATTTTTTGACAAAAACCAATCTAAAATTTATCTAAAACTTGGATTGGTGAAATTTGTTGAATTTTGCAACGGTCTTAATTATTAATAAAGCGGCTTAAGAAAATAGCCCTAAATTTATTAGGTAGTCCATTACGGTTAGTCTCTTTCTACCATAAAGAAAAGAATAAGGCGTATTACTTTCGTACCAACCTCTTTGATTTACCAGCAGCACAAATAGCGATGCTTTACAAAAAGCGTTGGGAGATTGAATTACTTTTTAAAAAGATAAAACAAAACTTTCCACTACAATACTTCTATGGAGATAATAAGAACGCTATACAGATACAGATTTGGTGTACGCTTATAGCTTTACTACTGAATTACCATTATGAAGAAGCAATTAACTAAATCTTGGAGCTTCTCTAACTTGATAAGTTTAATGCAAAAACACCTTTTTACCTACGTGAAATTTACCGACTTTTTCAACAATCTAGACTCCTTTACAAAGGAGTTCGTCAAAAATAAAGGAAATCCAGCAGAATTTCAACAAAAAATACAATTTCAGTAAGCACAAATAAAGGGAACTTACTTTTCTAAAAGTATAAATTCATCAATGTTTTAAGCTGATATAAACCTTTTTTTGTCTATATCTGAGTTTTATCGGACAACAGTATTTTTAAAATTAATTATTTTTTAACATTAGTGTCCGACAAAACACCACTTTTTGTTAAAAGGGGTGTTTGGAGTCAATAAAACTGTTTGTTTTTTCATTTTCCCCAATCGCATGGTGTCTACTCAAATAACTTGAGTTGAATATCAGGAGGTTTTGAGGTAAGTTCGCTCCATTTTTTATGTGGGTTTTCAAGAAATTTAAAAAGGTTTATGTAGGTCATCAGATAAAATCTGATTACAGATACCATATTAGAATACGCCCATTTTCGTTTTACTTTTCGTTGTATAACCAGCAAAATGAGCTGTACAATTAATGCTGACCATATCTGAATCTCTATTGCATTTTGATTGTCTCCTAAGAAATATTTTAAGGGGAAATTCTGCTTAAGTCTTTTAAACATTGTTTCAATCTGCCATCTATGTTTATAAATATCAGCAACTTGATCTGGTGAAATCTCTACATTATTGGTGATAAATTCATACACCTTTTCTTTTTCTGCATCCCAATAAGCCACACGTCTTATTTGTATGGACTTAGTATCTTTTTCTACTAAAATAAGTTCGTCTTTTAATACGGCATTACTTGTTTTATCTGCTAAGTCAAATTCTTTAATGCTTTTATAGACAGCGTTGTCTTTTTGACGAGTTACAAAGTAAATGTCGTTTAAAGTCCATTCTAAATATTGAAGGTAATCGTTGTAGGCTTTGTCAAAAACTACAAAAGAATCTTTCTCTAAATTCAATTCTTTTAAAAAAGTATGATCGTGCGTGGCAGCACTACTAAAACGGACAAGACAAGGCACATCTTCTAATGCATTAATCATGGTGTGCATTTTAATACCTCCTTTCTTTTTCCCATTAAGAGGATTGCGTCCAACACCCTTTAAAATATCACTAAAAAGACTAATGGTGGTGGAATCTACAATTTTTAAATTTTTAACTGGAGATTTTAATGGACTGCTGTCCGATAAAAAAGGGGCGTAGCGTTTAAATAATTTTGCATAGATAGCACCCGAAGACTTCGCTGGATCTTTTCGCATTGGCATCTGATAAGGTGCTTCGTTTTGGAAAATGTTTTAGGTTCAAATGACTGATACGTCCTTCGCAAGCAAGCAATACCGTAGAGATCTCTCTAAGCGAGGATATACCGCTCATTGTGACATATAGCATCGTTACTAAATGTTCGTAAGTTTTAAAAGTTTTGTAATACTTATCACTATTGAACCTTTTGGCTGTCCGAGAAATATCGGTAGGTAAAATAAATTTTAAAACTTGCTTTATTATTGGAGTTCCGCTAAAGTGTGTACTTTTGTTCATATCTGAATTTTGTGGTAAAAATTAAGATATGCAAAAAGTGGGAAATCCAACTATGGAAATCCCACTTTTAAAAATCTTTATCGGACACTAATGACTTTTTAATATTTTATTTAAAACTTCATCTTTATCTAAAGGTTTTGAACAAAAATACCAATCTTTACAATTCATATCTTCTTTACCTTCCATTCTGTTTTTAGCTGTTCCGCATGAACCGGCAGGACCAATAATTACATCATCTCCAGGTCTCCAATCGGCTGGCGTAGCAACGTCAAAAGCATCTGCAGTTTGTAAAGCAATTAAAACTCGGTATAATTCATCAAAATTTCTACCTAAGCTTAAAGGATAATAAATAATAGTTCTAATAATTCCTTTTGGATCTACAAAAAATACAGCTCTTACCGCTTTTGTAGTATCTTCATTAGGCTGAATCATACCATATTTTTTTGCTATTTCCATGGTAATATCTTCAATTAAAGGGAATTTTACATCTACATCTTTCATGCCATTATATTCAATTTTTTCTTTAATTGAACGTAGCCAAGCAATATGACTGTATAACCCATCAATAGATAAACCTACTAAATCACAATTTGCATTATTAAATTTATCTTCTAATGATGCAAATGTTATAAATTCTGAAGTACAAACAGGTGTAAAATCTGCTGGGTGACTAAATAAAATTGCCCATTTACCTTTATAATCTCCAGGAAAATTAATTTCTCCTTGTGTAGTTACTGCTTTAAACTCTGGAGCTTTATCTCCAATTCTTGGCATTGACGTAAATTCTTGTTGTGTTTCCATATCGTTATCTATTTTTAATTATTATTTCTATTTCAAAAGTAGTAAATGATTAAAAATTTACGTTATAAATATAATTGATATTTTTAATACAATCATCATTAAAATCAATAGTCATCTATCATAAAGATAGATGATTCTGAAATAATATAAATTAAATGTCAATTATCCAACTAAAATTTTACATAAAAAAATCCTGCAATTGCAGGATTTTTAAATATTATAAATAACTAATTACAAGTATTTTACCATTTAAATAAAGGTCTATTTTCCATCATTTCATTCACTTTTTCAGCTACATTTTCAATCATAGTTTCATTTTCAAAATCTTGAATAACTTCATCAATTAAATCGACAATAGTTTTCATATCTTCTTCTTTTAAACCTCTAGTGGTAACCGCAGCAGTACCCACTCTAATTCCTGAAGTAATAAAAGGAGATTTATCATCAAAAGGAACCATATTTTTATTTACCGTAATATCAGCTTTTACTAAAGCATTTTCAGCTTCTTTACCCGTAATATTTTTATTACGTAAATCTATCAACATCATATGATTATCTGTTCCACCAGAAACAATATGATAATCTTTAGCTACAAATTCTTTTGCCATTGCTGCTGCATTTTTTTTAACTTGAACTTGATAAAGTAAAAATTCATCCGTTAGTGCTTCTCCAAAAGCAACTGCTTTAGCCGCAATTACATGTTCTAAAGGTCCGCCTTGTGTCCCTGGAAAAACTGCTGAATTAATTAGCGTAGACATTTTTTTAAGTTTTCCGCTTTTTAATGTTAATCCAAACGGATTTTCAAAATCTTTACCAATCATAATCATTCCACCTCTTGGTCCACGTAAAGTTTTGTGAGTGGTTGTAGTTACAATATGACAATGAGGAAGTGGATCATTTAAGATTCCTTTAGCAATTAAACCCGATGGATGAGAAATATCTGCCATTAAAATAGCATTAACACTATCTGCAATTTTTCTAAATCGTTTAAAATCAATATCTCTAGAATAAGCTGAAGCACCTGCAATTATAAGTTTAGGTTGTTCTTTAGTTGCTATTTCTTGAATTTTATCATAATTTAAAACACCCGTTTCTTTTTCTACTCCATAAAAGGATGTTTTATACAATTTTCCAGAAAAATTGACAGGAGAACCATGCGTTAAATGTCCACCGTGTGATAAATCGAATCCTAAAATTTTATCTCCAGGTTTTAAAACTGCCTGATAAACTGCTGCGTTTGCCTGAGAGCCAGAATGAGGCTGTACGTTTACATATTCAGCTCCGTATAATTGTTTGGCACGGTCTATAGCTATTTGCTCCACAACATCTACTACTTCGCATCCGCCATAATATCTTTTATTTGGATAGCCTTCGGCATATTTATTGGTTAATACAGATCCCATTGCAGCCATAACTTGATCGCTAACAAAATTTTCAGAGGCAATTAATTCTAAACCATTAGTTTGTCTTTCTTTTTCTTCTTCGATTAAATCGAAAATAATAGAGTCGTGTTGCATTACGTGTTATTTATTAGTTAAAATTCACGCAAATTTACTAATTTCATTTTGCTTTTAATAAGAAACGTCTATATTTGATTATAAAAATTAAATAAAAAATTAAGAACTGATATATATGAAAATAACTGCTAACAATCCGGATAGAAAATCGTGGCTTCCTGTTGATTCAGATAGCGATTTTCCAATACAAAACATTCCCTTTGGAGTATTTATAACCAAAGATGATATTATTACTATCGGTACAAGAATTGGTGAATTTGCTATTGATTTAGGAGCTTTCCATCAATTAGGTTATTTTAATGGAATTCCACTTACTGATGATATGTTTATGCAAGATTCATTAAATGATTTTATTGCTGATGGTAGAAAAACTTGGAGACATGTTAGGAATAGAATAGCCGACGTTTTTGATGTGAATAATCCAAAATTGCAACAAAACGAAAAACATAAAGAAGCGATAATTTTTGATGTTAATGAAGTGGAAATGTTAATGCCAATTGATGTTGGTGATTATACAGATTTTTATTCTAGTAAAGAGCATGCTACCAATGTTGGTAAAATGTTTAGAGGTGAAGATAATGCACTAATGCCTAACTGGTTACATATTCCTGTTGGATACCACGGAAGGTCTTCTTCTGTTGTTGTTTCAGGAACATCAATTCGCAGACCTTATGGGCAAACCATGCCAAAAGGTGCTACAAAACCAGTTTTTGGTCCATCAAAATTATTAGATATGGAATTAGAAACTGCATTTATAACAACAGCAGCAAATAATTTAGGTGAACCAATTCCTATTGAAGATGCTTACGAAAATATATTTGGAATGGTTTTATTAAACGATTGGAGTGCTAGAGATATTCAAAAATGGGAATATGTTCCATTAGGACCTTTTTTAGGTAAAAACTTTGCTTCAACCATTTCCGCATGGATTGTTACTATGGATGCTTTAGAACCTTTTAGATGTGAAAGTCCAAAAAAAGAAATACAACCTTTACCATACTTACAAGAAAAAGGAACAAATAATAATTTTGACATAAAATTAGAAGCTGTTTTAGAAACTGAAAATGGAGATTTAAATATTTTAAGTGAATCTAATACTAAATATTTATATTGGAGTATGGCTCAACAACTTGCTCACCACACTGTTAACGGCTGTAATGTTAGATCTGGAGATATGATGGGTAGCGGAACCATTTCTGGACCAACCAAAAGCAGTTATGGTTCAATGTTAGAATTAACTTGGGGAGGAAAAAAACCTATCACCTTAAAAGATAGAACAACAAGAACGTTTTTTAAGGATGGTGATAATGTAGTATTACGGGGTTATTGTGAAAATGAGAACGTACGAATTGGTTTTGGAAAATGTACAGGTAAAATATTACCTCCAGTAAAATTAAAAAAATAATTAGTTAACTCGGAGTGAATTGATAGTGTATCTTTTCCGTTTTTATTGATTTATAATTATTAAAAGTAACTCAAAATAGAGCCATTAGGTGGAAGTCGTATTATTGGGTATATTTAACAGCTGCTTTAAAAGGAAAATATGTTGGAATTGAAGATATAGGCAATGGAATTTGGAAAGTCTTTTATAGAGACGTATTTTTAGGTTTCTTTAATGAAACAGAATTAAGAAATAAAGAAAAGTCAATAAGGTTAGAAACTAATTTAGTGTATGAATTTTCCTGAAATAGGTTGACTAAAAATTAAACACCAAATACCAACAAGACCGGAACAACTTTGGGTGAGTGATATCACTTATATTAAAACCGATAATGGACATAACTATTTAGTCGAACCTATTTTATTACAAGAAGATAGTTTTAATAGTGTTTTTAGTTGTTTTTATTACCAAAATAGGGTTCAAAAAAGACCAGTTTTTAGTATCTTGGTGCATAAAACCTTGTCAAATGCGT
>NZ_JAKIUR010000029.1 GCF_021647475.1 Lutibacter sp. | reverse complement strand
GCACCACAAATAACCGAAATTATTCCGATTAGAAGGATGTCAATTAAGTTATGAAGTTGGTTTATATGGCTCCTAGGATCTTCTACTTGCGTAAAAATACTTACTATTTTACTACTTGATGTCATTGGTGTAAATTATTGATTATCAGTATAATATACAAATAATTAATAACTTTGACAACTATAAATCAACTGATTATCTAGCTTTTATCAAAGAAAAAGTGTGAGTTTGCCCTGAGCTTGTTATTCTTTAAATGCTACTCTTAAATAAATTTCACTATTTTAGTCCAAATTTTTTAAAATGAGATACTTAATAATACTTTTTAGTTTAATCTTTATTTCTTGTAATTACTCAAAAAAACCGAATCAACTAAACAATAAAAAAACTATTTCTAAAACAGTAGAGGTTATTCAGAAGAAATTGTTTACAAAAATTACATTTCCTTCAAAAGATGGTTTGCTAATAACAGCAGACTTTTATGAAGTTGAATCTAATAAACCAATGATTTTATTGTGCCATCAAGCTGGTTTTAGCCGAGGTGAATATAGAGATACTGCAATAAAACTTAATAAATTAGGATACTCTTGTTTGGCAATAGATCAACGTTCTGGAAATAAAGCAAATGGCGTAATTAATGAAACTGTTTTAGCGGCTAAAAAAGGAAATTTACCAACAAACTATTTAGATGCACGGCAAGATATTGAAGCTGCAATCGATTTTTTATATCATAAAAACAATAATAAACCAATAATTTTAATAGGAAGTTCATACTCAGCTACTTTAGTGTTGTTAATTGGAGATAATTCTGATAAAGTAAAAGCGATAGTTGCATTTAGTCCTGGAGAATATTATAAAACTATAGATGTAAAAAATAGTATAAAGGATATTGAAAAGCCTGTTTTTGTAACTTCTTCTAAAAAAGAATCAAAAGCACTTACAGAATTAATTTCAGAAATAAATCCTAAATATGTAACTCAATATATCCCAGAAGAAGCTGGAATTCATGGCTCAAAAGCTCTTTGGAAAACTACTGTTGGAAATGAAAATTATTGGAAAGCTTTCACTAATTTTTTGCAAAAAAATGAGGCTGTCTGAAAAAGTTTTGAAAAGTGCCATTCTGAACTTGTTTCAGAATCTCATCTTGTGCTGATTACCAATTATTATTAGAACCTGAAACAAGTTCAGGTTGACAAAAATATCACTTTTCAGACAGCCTCATTTCAATAACCTAATTTATTATAACTCGTTGTGCATTTTAACTTTTTAAACCTACTGTTACGTCACTTCGAGTGATTTTCGATAGAAAATTGTATCGAGAAGTCTTTTTACACGAGTTCTCGATACAATTTTACTAAGAATTCCATTCTTAATAAAACCACTCGAATTGACGAAATTTTATCAAAATGAACAACGGGTAGTATAGCTAGGATTTGATTACCTTTTTTGTAATAATTTTTTCATCATCCGTTTTTAGTTTTAAAATATAAACTGATGGTGATAATCCATTTAGGTTAAGTGTAGATTTTTCATTTAATTTCTTCACCAATCTTCCGTTTAAATCAAAAACATTTAATTTGAATTTCTGATTATAATTTAATCCTTCAATATGTATTACATTATCAATTAAATTAAGAGACATTGTGTTTTTAGTAACATCATTAATACCTAAGGTAGTTGCATACGTGTATTCAGTAGTAGGTTTCCAAATGATATTACTATTGGCACTTCCATTCCAATCATCATTTATATATACAGCATAACCCGTTATATTTTGGTTATTAATGGTTACATTAAAGGTTTGGGTTCCATTATTTATATCTACAGTCATTGAAGTTGCAGAATTAAGGGTAAACTTAAAAACAAAGTCTGTTGCAGTAGTAGATCCGCTAATTGTTGATGCGTTTATAGTTCCACCTACTGATACAACTTCCCAAGGGTCAAAAGCACCACCATTTCCATTTAAATTAACTTGCACAGCATAATTATTTATTCTGTCAGCCCAACTTGCTGTAGCTGTAGGACTTGATAGTAAGGCAAGTCCAATTTGACCATAAGATCTAGTGGCATTTAATGTAATAGTAAAGCTATCACCAACTGCCATTGTAGAAAGTGTACCTGTTGTAGTGCCATCTTGTGTAAAGTTTCTCCAACCGACAGATTGTTTGTTTCCTCCGTTTGCCCACATACCTAATTCTGTAGCTCCATTATCAAAATTACCACCGCCATCACTAAAAAAAGTAGCATAATTTGCCGCTTGTTGTGTATAGGTTACTGTTGTTTGTGCACTTAAACTGTATAGTGTTAAAACAGTTAAAATTAAAATTGAGTAAAGTTGTTTCATAATTTTTGATTTTTAGTTGAGTTCTAAAAATTGATTCTTTCTATTTTCATCAAAAGACAAGAACTCATTTATCTTTTGATGAAAAGTTTATTATACAATTTAGTAATAATTTACCGCTATTCAATAATTTATTTTTTAAACTTATCAAAAAACCATTACTTTAGTAACAGTTTTTTCTGATTGTTCGTAATTTTACATAAGATTCGTCACCCTGAACTTGTTTCAGGGTCGTATTCAATAAAATACGGGTTATCAAATGGAAATGAGATGCTGAAACGAGTTCAGCATGACGTTGTTCCTTATTATTATGAATTACGGACATATAAATAGCTTTTTCTGTATTTTCTATTATAATTTAGTTCAAGTATATTAGCTAGTATTTCACCAATTTTTTAGCATAAATTTTGTCATTGGTTGTTTTAATCTGTAGCAAATAAATTGATGGAGCTAATGCTTGTATATCAAAAGATTTATTTTTGATAAATTGCCCATTAAATTGTTTAATCAAACGCCCTGTTAAATCGTATATTTTTACAGATTCTACACCTTGGTTTATTCTAAAAGAAGTTTGTACAGGATTTGGATAAATTTTTAAAGTCTGATTTAAAGGATTATTTACTTTCACTATTCCTAAAGGATTGCTTAACGGAACAGATGAGTATAAACGATATTCTCCAGGTTGCAAATTCAATGTCATAGAGGTATTTGTAACATTTAATGAACTACCAGTATAATACTCATACCAAGTGCCTGTTTTAGTAAAATTTGGAGAAACATTTTGGGAAATAACATCAAAATTACCTACAAGTACTACATCCATAGAAGCATCACGCAGTACAATATTTTTAACCAAATTAGATACATTTAAGGTGAAATTTGTAGTATTAAAAACAGGTTGTTGTTGTTTAAATGCTGTTAGTGTTCGCCATATATCGTAAACATTTTTTCTATTTGCATCATTAAAATAATCCCAATGTATGGGTTTTCTACTTGTTCTTCCTCCTTGATTAATACTAATATCATATCCCAATTCGCCAAATTGCCATATCATTTTTGGACCAGGAATGGTAAAAAAGAAATTAGCAGCTAACTCTTCGCGTTTAAGTGCTGTTGCTAAATCTTTAATATTATAAGTGCCATTACTATTGCCAAATTGTAAGTTTTTGTACATTAAACGCTCTTCATCATGACTTTCCATATAACCAACAACATTAGGGTTGTTCCAACCTCTAGCTTTGTAAGAAATCCAAGAAATATCTGAACTACTTGAAAAACCCATGGTATTTTGTGCATAATTGTTATTTAGGTTTCCCCAAAGCAACATGCCATAATTAGCAAGAACTGTTTCTTCTGAGTTGTCGGCAAACTCTTCTAAAATATCATAAGCGTTGTTATTTACACTCCATATAAAATTTGCATAATCTTCTAAAATGGTAATTCTTGAGGCATCATAATTTCCCCAAGCACTGATGTTTCCAAGTGTATTATTTTGTGTAAACCCTTTAGCTAAATCAAATCTGAAACCATCTATTTTATATTCTTGTAGCCAATATTGAAGGGTTTCTTTTACATAGGTTTTGGTGTAAGCACTTTCGTGATTAAAATCGTTACCCACATTAAAATCGTGTTTTGGAATAGGATTTAAGTAAGGATTTGTTGCACTTGGACGATTATTGGCACTATCCCACCACATTTGAGCTAAAGGACTTGAGCCCATAACATGATTATAAACAACATCCATTATTACTGCCATACCTCGTTTATGACATTCATTTATAAAGGTTTTAAAATCAGTAGGTGTACCATAAGCTTTATCTAAAGCTCCATGAAATGATGGATTATATCCCCAACTGTCATTACCTTCAAATTCTGACACGGGCATTAATTCTATGGCGTTAACACCTAAGTTTTTTAAATAATCTAAATGGGTTATAGCTTTGTTATAATCGCCAATATCACTTGTGCCAACAACGTCAAAATCGCGTAAAAGTAACTCATATATAATTAAATTATTTTTAGCAGGAGGTGTAAATGTATCCCAAGAAAATGTAGGATTAGTTATTTTAAAAGTTGAAACAATACCTGTTGTAGAATCGGTTGGATAAGGTTTTATATTAGGATATGTAGTGGCTGGTATAAATTTATCGTTTGCGGGGTCAAGTATTTTATGTCCAAAAGGATCGGCAACTATTAAGCCATAATCTACATCAAATTGATAAGCGTATTCTGTATCTGGATTTAGTCCAGATATAGTTACCCAAAACTGATTTGTTGTGGTGTCTTTTTTCATATGATAGGTTTCATTTAATAGCCAACTATTAAATTCACCTAAAACAAAAACATCTGTTTTATTTGGAGCGGTTAAAACAAAAGTAACGCTACCATCATTATTTTTATTAATACCATTTTTCATGCCAACAGGAATACTAGCAGTTTGTGTAGTTGATTTTACAAAAACAGAAACTTCATCTGTAACAGTAGTACTATTTATAGTTGCAGTTGCTTTTATTGTATGACTTCCTGTGGTAGAAAAAGTGTAAGATACACTTGTTGTTTTAGCAGATGTTGCTGTGGTTTGAAGTACATTATCAACATATAATTTTAGGGTAGATGCTAAAGAAGCATCGGCAGAAATAGTTTGGGTTGTATTTAAATCAAAGGCATCATTATTATTTTGGCTGGTTATTAATACATTTAATCCAGCAGTATAAATAGTTACAAAAATATCGGGACTTGTTTGTTTAGTTCCATCTGCAGAACGAAATACAAAATCAAGCTCTGAAACAGTGCCAGAAGTTACATTGTAGTAGGTTGTTACATCAGGTGTTATGTTAAGTTGGTATAAATCAGTCCCAATTCTGGTAAGTGAAGGTTGTGTTGTGTTATTACCCCAAGAACCAATAATATTTTGCCATCTAGTACCATTTATGGTTACTGCTGTATGAGCATAAACTGTACCTGTATATCCAGCTAAGCCTGAGCCTGTAGCGTCAAAAGTAACAGTAATAGCATCATTGACTGTAGGTATTGATGGTGAAGTTGTTACCTGTGAAAAAGTAATAGTGCTTATTAATGATAGAATTAAAAGTAGTAGTTTTTTCATGATAATTGATTTATTGATTAAAAAAAATGCTGTAGAATGGTTATTACTACAGCATTTTTTATATGAGCAAATATTAATTTTGCGATAAAGTAATTTTCTTATTATTGTAATCTACCGTAACTGTATAGATGCCAGGAATTCCAATAAATCTAAAATTATTATCTCCATCCATTGCATCTTCAAAATTAGGATCAATTGTAAAATCTGCTGCTACATAGTAAGGATAGTTTCTACCAGAACCCCAATCTCCAAAATTAGTAAAGAATCTAAAAGTGTCATTGCTAAAAGTTGTTGTAGCTTCAAACAATCCATCTTTTACCCAAGTCATTTCTACAGGAGTGTTCCAATTCCAACCTGCATCAGGAATACCAGCACCAACCATATAATGTTTTGGTTCATCAACAGCAGTCATTGTAATGGTTTTATCAATTAAATTTACATTTATTTTATAAAATCCTGTGATACCAATAAATCTAATGTTAGTATCTCCATCTTGAGCATTTTCAAAATTTGCATCTACATTGCCACCTTCAAAATAGGTCCAATTATAGGAAGTTGCGTTCCAATCTGGAGCACTAAAAAATCTAAAAGCACCTCCATTATTAAATTTAGCAATAACTTCATATTGACCAATACCAGTTCCATTAACTTCAACAGCTTTTGCTGTATCCCATCCTAAAAGGGCACCCCCAATCATATAAATTGGTTCAATTACTGTTGAATAAGGGGTAATTGTAATAGATGCTACATTTGAACTTATACTATAGTAATTGCTTAAATCCGTTTTAATTTGAATAGTAACATCGGCTATCTCTCCAGGAGATAAACCTAATTTATTTAAAAGCACTTTATTAAGTTCAGATGTTTCAAAAATTTTAGACAATTCTGTTCCAACGGGAATAGAAGTTGATTTGTCACCAGCGGTAAAAACAATATTATAATCGGGTGTAGCACTATAACCGAAATCAGGTGCAGTCCAGTTTACTGTTAATACATCTTGTCCAGTATTAAGTATATCTAACACTAATTGATCAGTTGAAAGGCTAACTGTTGTAGAAGCAGTTGAATCTAGAACAGTTAAATCTTGGTTATCACAAGCTACTAACAAAGTAGTAGCTGTGAATAACATCATTATATTTTTAAATATTTTTTTCATTGTGTCTAATTTAAAAGATTAATACCCAGGGTTTTGAGTTAGATTTGGATTTGCATTTAAATCAGAAGATGGAATAGGTAATATATTACGGTAACTTGGTGTTGACGTACCTTCAGCTACACCACCTTTCCAAGGCCAAACATAATTACCATCGGTAAATCTTCCATATCTAATTAAGTCAGTCCTTCTGGTTCCTTCCCAATATAATTCTCTTGCTCTTTCGTTTAGAATTAAATCTAAATTAATTGAGGAAACAGGAACTGCACCGGCTCTTGTTCTTAGTAAATTTACATAAGAAATAGCAGTAGCTTCATCACCTCCACCACCTCTTAATACACCTTCAGCATACATTAAATATACATCTGCAATTCTAAATAAAGGGAAATCAGTATCTACAAATTGACCTCCAGCATCAGAACCAGGATTTCCGTTTTTATCAACGTTTTTAAATTTAGTAATAGCATAACCATCAGTAAAAGTTGATACAGATGCAATTTCTAATTCTTGACCATCAGTATAAAACATAGCTCTTTGGTCTTTTTCAATGGTATAAGTTTTATCTAAAGTATTTATTGTTATTTTATATAAACCCGCAGTAACATCAATATTACTACCATTATCTCCAAAATCACTTCCCCATGAGTTATCTGGTCTAAATTTAATTTGACCATCAATTAAATTTACATAACCTTGATAAACGTTTGCGGTTCCTGTTTGATATAGAGTTAAATCTGGTCCATTCCAACCATTTGGTGTGGCATCGCCTACAATACCCCAATTAGAAGCAGCACCTATAGCTGCGTTTGCCGCAGTAATATCAGAAGATGAAACATCATCGCCAAATAAGTTTACTAAATTTTTGGTAGTTCTGCTACCACCCCAACCACCGTTGATTCCAAAATCGGCAGGATCCATACTACCACCTACACCAGCGTGAACTAAGAAAGTAGTTCCACCCCAAGTTTGTGTGTGAGTACCATCAAATGCAATAGGGAAAATTACGCCACTTGCAGTATTATTATCAGCTAAAAATAAATTTTTATAAGCAGGTTCTAAAGTGTAACCTGCATTAATAACTTTAGTTGCGTAAGTAACACAATCACTATATCTAGCAGTACCTGTATAAACTTCAGCATTTAAATATAATTTAGCTAATAAAGTCCAAACGGCAGCTTGGTCAGCTCTTGCATATTCATTAGATTTTGGTGCAGGCATACTGCTTTCAATATCTAAAAGTTCACTTTCAACAAAGTTGAATAAATCAACTCTGCTTTTTTGAGGAGGGAAAAAGAACCCTACTTCATCAGCTTCCGTTACAAATGGGAAACTACCAAATAAATCAACTGCATGATAATAACTTAAAGCCCTTAAAAAACGAGCTTCATTTCGGTACTCTTTAACATCAGTTAATAATTGTCCTGTAACTCCTCTTGAACTTAATTTAGCATCGGTGGTTTCACGTAAAAATGCATTACATGAAGTTATTTGATACATTATTCTGTTGTACAATGCTTTTACAAACTGATTACTAGCTGTCCAATCTTGAGCATGAATATTAGATAATCCACTATCGCTCCAACCAGTAACAGCTTCATCGGTTGAAAATTCCTGAAAATACCAATAACCTCTTAAGTACTGACCAAAACCTTCGTCTATACCTGTAATATCACTATTTCCAGCAGGACCTTGTTGTCCACTTACTGCTAAACCAGCGTATAGTTTAGCGAGTACTTGTTTGTATGCTGCTGGATTGTTAAATAAATCACTAGCCAAAACAACATCTTTATCTTTTGGAAGTTGGTCTAAATCTTTAACACAAGAATTCATTGTGAAAAGTAGCACAAAAGCTCCTAAAAAGAATATTTTAAAAGAATATTTTTTCATTTTTTTTAATATTAAAAGTTTAAATTAACACCAACCATATACACTATTGGTCTTGGATAAATATTATAATCAATACCTCCACTAACTTCAGGATCTAAACCTTTATAATTGGTAATAGTAAGTACGTTTTGTACTGTTCCTGAAAGAGTAAAGTTAGTATTTTCTCCCATAACATTTCCAAAGTTATAGCCAATACTAACATTGTCTAATTTTACAAAAGAAGCTTCTTGGATATAGTAGTCAGATAAGTATCTTTTAGTTCCTCCATTAACAAAGCCAGTTTCTAAAACATTTGTAACTCCATTTCCTATAACGTTTGGAAATCCTGGATTTAGTAAATGATCTTGGAAACCTAAGCTAGAATCTACGTTATTATATACATAGTTACCAACACTTCCTCTCCAAGCCATATTGAAGTTCCATTTTTTATAATTTAAATTTGTGGTAAAACCAAAGTTATAATCAGCCGCTGGTTTTTTATATCGGTATTTATCTGCATCGTTAATTTGACCATCATGGTTTCTATCTACATAAACACCTTCAATTGGTTTTCCTGCAGTATCATATACTTGTTGATAAACAAAGAATGCATAAGGTGCATAACCTACGGTATGACGTTGAATGGTATTACCAACACCACCATTAAATCCACCAACTTCAACACCTTCGTAATTTGGATCATCATTGGTTGTTAATTGAGTAATTTTTGTATGAGCCCAAGTAAAGTTACCACTTACATTTAATTGTAAATCATCAGTATTCACTAATTTTGAATTTAAAGTAACTTCAATTCCTTTATTTTCCATTTTACCAATATTGGCATTATCTGCGTTTGATAAAGATGAACCAGCAGGGAAAGGAATAAAGTTTAATAAATCTTTTGTTTTTCTATAATAAGTATCTACAGCTCCATTAATTTTCCCATTAAATAGCCCAAAATCTACACCAACATTGTAAGTTTCTGTTTGCTCCCATTTTAAGGTAGTATTAAATGGTTGTGCTCTAAAAGTAGTATAAAAAGTATTACCCAATTGGTATTGTGCTGTGTTAGTACTTGCTAAATAAGTAGCAATTGCAGGGTAATAATTACCTGTACCTATGTCTTGTTGCCCCGTAATACCCCAACTTAAACGCAATTTTAAATTAGAAAACGTTTTAGAATCTTTCATAAAAGGTTCTTCATACACTTTCCAAGCAAATGCTGCAGAAGGGAAATCACCCCAACGGTTGTTTTTACTAAATCTTGAAGAACCATCACGTCTGTACGTTAAGGTTAACAAATATTTATCAGCAAAAGCATATTTTAAACGACTAAAATAAGATTGCAAGTTTAAATCATTATAATAATCAAAACTATCAACACTTGTTGGTGAAACAAGATTATTAAATCCTTGATTTTTGAAATTTTGATAAGAATAACCTGCCATAAAATCAATAGTACTGTTTATAGATTTCAAATCTTTAGCATAATCCAAATAAAAGTCCATTAACTTATTATCTTTGGTTTGCTCATAATGATTTGTGCTTTTAAACTTAGTACCGTCTAGTAGTGTTGAATTAGCTGAATTATTTGTAATATCATCACCTACACTTTTAGATTGATCAAAGCCTAAGTTAAGGTTAGCACGTAATTCAGGTAAAAAATGCATTTTATAGTCAAATTGAATATTCCCAATCCCCCTGTTTGCATGAGACCTATTATCTCTTTGTGTTAATAAAGCCAATGGATTTTTTGGTGCACCAACCGCAATTGGAGCTCCACCAGGAGATTGTAACCATTCAAAGTAACCACCATAAGGAGAAGTACTATCATATACTGGTTTTGTTGGATCCATTGAAAGTGCATTACCTATAGCACCAGTATCTGCAAATCTATTAAGTACCATAGATACTCTAGCATTTGCATCAATTTTTAAGTGATCATCAAATAATTTAGAGCCTAAACTAATTGAATACGTACCTCTTTCTAGTTTAGAGGTTCTTAAAGTACCCGTTTGGTTGGTATAACCAACAGAAGTTCTATAGTTTAATGTTTTAGTTCCACCAGAAATACTTACATTTTGATTAGTAGCATAACCCGTTTTAAAAATTTGATTTTGCCAATTGGTATTTGCAGTTCCTAATAAAGCAATATCACTTGGTGTGCCATGAGCGTTTACATAAGCTTTAAATTGAGAGGTACTTAAAACATCAATAGTATTGATATTATCACTTATAGAAACGTTTGAATTATAACTTACTTTAAAGCCATCACCCTTACCTTTTTTAGTTGTAATAATAATTACTCCGTTTGATGCACGTGAACCATAAATTGCAGTTGCAGAGGCATCTTTTAATACGGTGTAGGATGCAATATCATTAGGATTAATAGTATTTAAAGGATTTCTCATACCTGAAATACCTTCGCTATCTACAGGCACACCATCAATAATAAATAATGGATTATTAGATGCGTTTAAAGAAGCACCACCTCTAATTCTAATAGTTGAACCGGAACCAGGAGCACCACCACCAGATGTAACAGTTACACCAGCTAATTTACCCGTTAACATTTGATCTGGAGATACAATGTTTCCTCTATTTAAATCTTTAGTTTTCACAGAAGTTATAGAACCTGTTGCATCCTTTACGGTAGTAACACCATAACCAATAACTACAACTTGGTCTAACGCTTCAGTACTTTCAACCATAGCAACATTTATTGTTGTGTTGTTGCCCACGGTAATTTCTTGATTTTTAAATCCTACATAAGAAAAAACCAATACATCACCTGTTTTTACTTTATCTAAGGAATAATTCCCATCAAAGTCTGTAGAGGTACCTGTTGTGGTTCCTTTAATTATAACGCCAACGCCAGGTAAAGCCGAGCCCCCTGTTGCTTCTGTAACGGTTCCTTTAATAGTTTGTTGACCAAACATAATTATAGGAAAGAGAAGAATGACGTTAAACAAAAAAAGTCTAAAATTTTTCATTTATTTTTAAGTTAATTAATAATTAAGTTTTTAATAGTTTTTACTGTTTTTTTACATTTCACAGGGTGAATTTACGGAGTTAACAAATAGTTAACAATAATTTAGGCTAGTTTTAACGTTCCGAAAACGTTTTCGTGTTTATAACTTTTTTACGCAAACGTTAGAGTTAGCAAGCTATTTTTATGGAGTTTTTTAAAATTTTAAAATTTTGATGTAATTCTACAAAATTATAAAGAAAATGATGTGGTTTCAGTTATTATTTTATCTTTGTAAAAGAGGATAAAATTTACCTTATTTTTATATGAAACCACGTATAACTTTAAAAAAGATAGCTAGTGAATTTGGCGTGTCTATTTCAACCGTTTCTAAAGCGTTAAAAGATAGTCATGAAATAAGTGAAGAAACTCGTGAAAAAATTAAGGCATTTGCGGATTATTACAACTATAAACCAAATTCTTTAGCCTTACAACTACGCAATCAAAAAACATCCGTTATCGGTGTAATAATTCCTGAAATTGTGCATCATTTCTTTTCTACTGTAATTGATGGAATTGAACAATATGCTACAAAAAAAGGCTATAATGTAATGGTTTGTGTGTCTAATGAATCTTATGAAAAAGAAGTTTCAAATTTTAGTGTACTTACTAATGGAAGTGTAGATGGATTAATAGTATCTATTGCTAGAGAAACCCAACATAAAAATGAGTATTCGCATTTTGAAGGATTAATAAAAGATGATTTTCCATTAGTATTATTTGATAGAATAAATGAAGAATTAGCCTGCGACAAAGTAATTATTGATGATGTTGGTGGTGCTTTTAAAGCAACTAATCATTTAATAGAAAATGGAGCAAAAAAAATAGCGTTGCTTACTACTCAAGATTTTATTACCGTTGGATCCTTACGAAAAGAAGGTTATTTAAAAGCATTACATAAAAATGGAATTTCCGTAGATGAGAATTTAATCTATAAAATAGATGATAATAAAGATTTATATGAACAAATCAAAAAAGTAATTTTTGTAAAAAATCCACCCGATGCTATTTTAGCTGTTAATGAAATTTATGCTGCTAATGCTTTAAAAATAGCTAAAGAGCGTAAGCTTTCTATTCCAAATGATATTGCAATAATTGGTTTTACAGATGGCTTAATTTCTGAATTTACATCTCCACCATTGTCAGAAGTAGTACAACACGGCTTTGAAATGGGACAGCAGGCCGCTGAGTTGTTAATTAAAAGAATTGAACAAACCGATGCTAGTGAATTTAAAAAAGAAGTAATTTCAACCAATTTAAAAATTAGACAATCTACTCTTTCTACAAAATAAAAATTATCAACTTTTTTTCTTAGAACTCAAAGGTTATAGTTTGCTATTTCTGAATTACTTACAAGTATTTAAGGTTGAGAAAATAAGAAGATTCATATTATTTTAATATATTTGCCTTGTAAAAGCAATTTTACAACTACTGTTTTTCACACTTCACACGTACAATTATAAGACTTTTCTTATAGTTGATTTACTTTAACGTATTTAATTTATGGAAAAACGGAAACTAAGTTT
This sequence comes from Lutibacter sp., assembly GCF_021647475.1. Lineage (GTDB taxonomy): Bacteria > Bacteroidota > Bacteroidia > Flavobacteriales > Flavobacteriaceae > Lutibacter. The sequence continues at coordinate 27,583 of NZ_JAKIUR010000029.1, read as the reverse complement.
CTGGGAAATCTGGAATTTAAGTTTCGGGTTCTTAGGAATTCAAATGGGTTTTGCACTGCAAAATGCTAATGCAAGTAGAATTTTACAAATTTTTGGAGCTCATGTTGAGGAACTATCATGGTTTTGGATAGTTGCACCGCTTACAGGTTTAATTGTTCAACCCATTATTGGTTATTATAGTGATAGAACTTGGACACGATTAGGAAGAAGACGTCCTTATTTTTTAACAGGTGCAATTTTAGCAGCTTTGGGATTAATTTTTATGCCAAATGCAGCTATGTTTACGGCATTTTTACCTGCATTATGGATTGGAGCAGGAATGTTAATGATAATGGATGCCTCATTTAATATTGCCATGGAACCATTTAGAGCTCTTGTGGCAGATATTTTACCTTCTGATCAAAGAACCCTAGGATTTAGTATTCAAACAATATTAATTGGTATTGGTGCTGTTATTGGCTCATGGTTACCTTATGTATTAACAAATTGGTTTGGTATTGCAAATACTTCTCAATCAGGAGAAGTTCCTTTAAATTTATTGTTATCATTTATTATCGGTGCAATTGTGTTGTTGGTTAGTGTAATTATTACAGTAGCAACTACTAAAGAATATTCTCCTGAAGAAATGGCTAAAATTCATGCAAGTGTTGATGATGATGAAATTAATGAAGATGATAAATCTAGTATTTTAGATATTTTTACAGATTTTAAAAAAATGCCAGAAACTATGAAACAATTGAGTTATGTTCAATTTTTTTCATGGTTTGGTTTGTTTGGAATGTGGGTTTTTTCTACACCTGCAATTGCACATCATATTTATGGATTACCTTTGTCAGATTCAAGTAGCAAAGCTTATCAAAATGCAGGAGATTGGGTTGGAGTTTTATTTGGAGTTTACAATTTAGTATCTGCAATTTATGCGTTTTTCTTACCAGCAATAGCGAAGAAATTAGGCAGAAAAAAAACACATACTATATCTCTAATAATAGGAGGAATTGGATTAATATCTATTTATATTATGCCAAATCAATATTGGTTAATTCTATCTATGGTTGGTGTTGGAATTGCTTGGGCAAGTATTTTAGCAATGCCTTATGCCATTTTAGCAGGAGCTATACCTATGAAAAAAATGGGCGTTTATATGGGAATTTTTAACTTTTTTATTGTAATTCCACAAATAATAAATGCTTTAATAGGTGGTCCAATTGTTAAATATTTTTATGGAGGAGATGCTATTTATGCACTAATAGTTAGTGGAATTTCTTTTTTAATTGCAGCCTTATTAGTGTTTAAAGTTAAAGATGTAGATGATAATGTTGAACCAATAAACTAATAAAGATGAATACTAAAATAGCATTTATTTTTGATTTAGACGGGGTAATAGTTGACACCGCAAAATACCATTTTTTAGCTTGGAGAAATTTAGCAAATTCACTAGGTTTCGATTTTACCAAAAAACAAAATGAACAATTAAAAGGTGTAAGTAGAGTAGCTTCGCTTGAACTATTACTAAAAATTGGTAATATAAAATTGTCTGAGGAGAAAAAACAAGCATTACTTATCCAAAAAAATGAAGAATATCTTTCTTATGTTAATAAGATGACTTCCGATGAAATTTTACCGGGTATAGCAAAGGTATTGGAATTTTTAATTGACAATAAAATAAAATTCGCATTGGGTTCAGCAAGTAAAAACGCTCCTCTAATTCTTAAAAAAGTAGGTTTGATTAACAAATTTACTGCAATTGTAGATGGCAATCAGGTTTCAAAAGCAAAACCAGATCCAGAAGTGTTTTTGTTGGGAGCAAAAAAATTAGATATGAATCCTGAAAAATGTGTGGTAGTTGAAGATGCAATCGCTGGAGTTAAAGCCGCTAATGCAGCAGATATGATAAGCATTGGAATTGGCGATAAAACAGTTTTAAATGAAGCTAATTATGTTTTTGAAGATACTTCAAAAATAACCACTGAGTTTTTAAAAAGCTTAATTAATTAAAAAATGAATAAGAATTATATTATCCCTAATGAGTGGTCCATCCTTGAAGAAGGATTTAATAAAGAGAATGTTAAATCTTCCGAAAGCTTGTTTAGTATTGGAAATGGAGCCTTGGGACAACGAGCTAATTTTGAAGAAGACTATTCAGGTTCTTCTTTTCAAGGAAGTTATATTGGAGGTATTTATTATCCTGATAAAACAAGAGTAGGATGGTGGAAAAATGGATATCCTGAATATTTTGCTAAAGTGCTAAATGCACCAAATTGGATTGGAATTCGTATAAAAATTAACAATACTATTTTAGATTTAAACGCCTGTAAGGTTCAAAAGTTTAAGCGAGAATTAAATATGAAAGAAGGCTGGTTAAGCCGTTCTTTTAATGCGATTTTAGAAACGGGTGAAGAGATAGAAGTTTTTACTAAACGATTTATTAGTATTACTCATAATGAAATAGGTGCTATAAAATATGCTGTGAAAGCAGTAAATTTTTCTGGTGAAATTACTTTTTCTCCATATTTAGATGCCGGAATTGTAAATCAAGATTCTAATTACGACGAATTTTTTTGGAAAACACTTCAAATAAAAGAAGGAAAAAATAATGCTTGCATACTTTCAAAAACTCTTAAAACTGGTTTTGAAGTTGCTACAGCTATGGAAGTTTCTTTTGAACATAATAGTAATAGAATTAAAATTCCTCAAGAAGTTTTAACTCAAGAAAATTCTATTTCTTATAGCTACAAAGTAAATTGTTCCCAAGGCGACGTTGCAACCATATATAAATATGGTAGTTATGCAACCTCTTTAAATCATAATTCCGATAAATTAATTGATGTTGCTTTTAAAAATGTTGCAACCGCTAATAAACTTGGTTTCAAAACTTTATTAGCCAAACAAAAGAAATCTTGGAATACTATTTGGTCAACTTCAGATATTAAAATTGAAGGAGATATAAAAGCACAACAAGGAATTAGATTTAATATTTTTCAGTTAAATCAAACTTATTTAGGTACAGATTCTCGTTTAAATATAGGTCCAAAAGGATTTACAGGAGAAAAATATGGAGGAAGTACCTATTGGGATACAGAAGCCTATTGCATCCCATTTTATATGGCAACTAAAGATGCTAGCATAGCAAAAAAATTATTAATGTATCGCTACAATCAGTTAGATAAAGCTATAGAAAATGCTAAAAAACTTGGCTTTAAAAATGGAGCTGCATTGTATCCAATGGTTACTATGAATGGAGAAGAATGCCATAACGAGTGGGAAATTACTTTTGAAGAAATTCATAGAAATGGAGCTATGATTTATGGTATTTATAACTACGTAAATTACACAAATGATTTTGAGTATATTCCTAAATTTGGATTAGAAGTTATGATTGGTGTTGCTCGTTTTTGGCATCAACGTGCAAATTTTTCAGAAGCCAAAAATCAATATGTAATTTTAGGAGTTACAGGTCCAAATGAATATGAAAACAATGTAAATAATAATTTTTATACTAATTATTTGGCAAAATGGTGTATTGAATATGCTATTGAATCTTTACAAAAAGTTAAAAATGAATACTCTGAAGATTATGATAGAGTTCTAAAAAAAGCGAATTTAACGGAAGCTGAAACTAAGCAATGGTTACAAGTTGCCAATAATATGTATTTTCCTTATAGTAAAGAAAAACAAGTGTATTTGCAACAAGATGGTTTTTTAGATAAAGAATTAATTCCAGTTAGTCAATTACCAAATACTCAACGTCCGATAAATCAAAAATGGTCTTGGGATCGTATTTTACGTTCCTGTTATATTAAACAAGCCGATGTTTTACAATGTATGTTCTTTTTTGAAAAACAATTTACAAAACAAGAATTAGAACGTCATTTCGATTTTTATGAGCCACTAACCGTTCATGAATCCTCACTTTCACCTTGTGTTCACTCAATTTTGGCAGCTTCTATTGATAGAATGCCAAAGGCTTATGAACAATATGTTAGAACTTCTCGGTTAGATTTAGATGATTATAATCACGAAGTAGATGAAGGTTGCCATATTACAAGTATGGCAGGGACGTGGATGTCTATTGTACAAGGTTTTGGAGGAATGAGAGTAACTAATAAAGGGATGCTTTCATTTAATCCACAAATTCCAAAAGAATGGAAATCGTATGCTTTTACTATTAATTTTAGAGGAAATATTATCAATGTTTATAAAAGTCAAAATAATTGTAAATTTTCTAATGAATCTGGAAATGAAATTACTATTTTAGTACATAATGAAGAAGTGAAATTACCTTCAAAACAACTCATATTAATATCAATTTAAATGAAAAAATATCTTCTGATAGCAGTTCTATTTCTCACATTTAGTTTACAAGCTCAAAAAGTAAAAAAGATAGAACCACCATTTTGGTGGACTAATATGAATCATAATCAGCTAGAATTGCTAATTTATGGCGATGATATTGCAAGTTATAAGCCTTCGATTGAAAATAAAAACATTATAATAACAGGAGTTAAAAAAACAGAAAACAGCCATTATTTATTTCTAGATTTAGATATTTCAAAGGCACAGGTTGGAACGTTTAAAATTAACTTTTCAAAAAAAGGAAAGAAAAATAATTTTTCAGTAAATTATAAATTAAAACAGCGTTCAAAAAACTCTAAATTCAGAAAAGGATTTAATAGCTCAGATGTGGTTTATTTGTTAATGCCAGATAGATTTGCTAATGGAGATGTTACTAATGATTCCTCTAAATATACTTTTGAAAAAGCAAATAGAAAATTAAAAGGAGGAAGGCATGGAGGTGATATTCAGGGAATTATCAATCATTTAGATTATATAAAACAGTTAGGAGCTACGGCTATTTGGAGTACACCTTTGCTGGAAGATAACCAATCCGTTTATTCATATCACGGTTACGCAATTACAAATCCTTATAAAATTGATCCAAGATATGGAACTAATGAATTGTATAAAAATCTAGTCGAAAAAGCACATAAAAAAGGCATCAAATTAATTATGGATTATGTAACTAACCATTGGGGAAGTAACAATTGGATAATTAAAGATTTGCCAACCTATTCGTGGATTCATCAGTTCCCTAATTTCCAAAGATCAAATTATAGAATGTCCACTCAGTTTGATTCACATGCTTCTAAAATTGATGCTAAACTTTGCATGGATGGATGGTTTGATAAAACTATGCCAGATTTAAACCAAAGCAATCCTTTAGTTTTAAAATATTTAATTCAAAATGCCATTTGGTGGATTGAATATGCAAATTTAGACGGACTTAGGGTGGATACGTATTCATATAATAACAAAGAAGGAATTGCAAAATGGACAAAAGCCATTATGGATGAATATCCTAATTTTAATATAGTGGGCGAAGTTTGGATGCATAATCAGGCAGCCATATCATATTGGCAAAAAGATAGTAAAATAGGAGCTATTGAAAGTTATAATTCCTATTTGCCAAGCGTAATGGATTTTACGTTGCATGATGCTATTACAGCTATGTTTAATCAAGAAAATACAAGTTGGGATAATGGCATGATTAAAGCGTATAATAATTTTGCAAATGATTATTTGTACCCAAATAGTAACAATATGTTGGTTTTTGCTGAAAATCATGACACCCAGCGAATTAATGAAATTTTTAATGGAGATATTAATAAATATAAATTAGCCATTACCTTAATTGCAACTGTACGTGGTATTCCTCAATTGTATTACGGAAGTGAAATAGGAATGCGAGGCAATAAAAATAATGGTGACGGAGCTATTCGTAAGGATTTTCCAGGAGGTTGGCAAAAAGATACGAATGATGCATTTACTAATTTAGGAAGAACAACTAAACAAAACGAGTATTTTAATTTTACCAGTAAATTGCTGAACTGGCGTAAAACTTCAGAAGTAATTCATACAGGGAAAACAACGCATTATATTCCTGAAAATAATGTATATGTTTATTTTAGATATAACGAGAAAAAATCGGTAATGATAGTTATCAATAATAATCCTAAAGAACAAACCATACCATTAAATAGATTTGCTGAAAATTTAAAAAAGTACACTTCAGGAATTGATATTTTAACGGACACTAAACTAGATTTATCAAAATCTGATTTAACAATAAGTGGTAAAACTGCATTAGTTATAGAATTAAAAAAATAAAATCATGAAGTTCAAAAACTTATTTTTAATTGTTTTTTGTGGAATTTCTATATCTATATTTTCTCAAAATTCTAATAGAAAATTTATTAAGATTATCTCAAATGATTCAGTTGTTAAACTACAAACTAACGATGGTTGGTACAGAATAAAGCCGTATTCCAATAAAATTATTGAAACTTCATTTATACCAAATGGCGAAACCTTTAACCCACATTCTGATGCAGTAGTTTTAAAACCTAAAAAAAATCATTTTAAAGTTCTTGAAAATGAACAAAATATAACTATTTCAACTACCGGAATTAAAGCAATAATTACTAAAAACCCGTTTCAAATTAAGTATTATTACAAAAATAATTTTTTAATTTCTGAAAGAAATGGCTATAAAAAAAATGATAAATACAAGATTATTGATTTTAATTTAACTCCAACGGAAGTTTTATACGGAGCAGGAGAACGTGCTTTAGGGATGAATAGGCGAGGCTACAAATTGCAGTTATATAATAAAGCACATTATGGTTATGAAACACATTCTGAATTAATGAATTATAGTATGCCATTGGTTTATTCTTCTAAAAAATATGCAATTTTATTTGATAATGCTCCAATTGGATACTTAGATTTTGATAGTAAAAAAGATAATACCTTACAATATGAAACTATCAGTGGTAGAATTACCTATCAAGTAATTGCTAGTAATACTTGGGGTGATTTAATCAATCAATACACATCTTTAACAGGAAAACAGCCGTTAATTCCACGTTGGGCTTTAGGTAATTTTTCCAGTAGATTTGGATATCATTCTCAAAAAGAAACCGAAAATACTGTCCAAAAATTTATTGATGAAAAAATACCAGTTGATGCGGTAATTATCGATTTATACTGGTTTGGAAAAACAATAAAAGGTACCATGGGAAATCTTAAATTTTATAAAGATTCGTTCCCAAACCCTAAAAAAATGATTGCTAAGTTTAAGAAGAAAGGGATTAAAACTATTTTAGTAACAGAACCTTTTATTTTAACAACCTCAAACAGATGGAAAGAGGCAGTTGATAAAGATATTTTAGGAAAAACAAAACAAGGGAAACCCTATACTTTTGACTTTTATTTTGGGCATACAGGTTTGATAGATATTTTTAAACCGTCAGCTCAAAAATGGTTTTGGAATATTTATAAAAATTTAGCAAAAGATTATGGAGTTGCTGGTTGGTGGGGAGATTTAGGAGAACCAGAAGTACATCCTTCCGATTTAATTCATGTAAATGGAACCGCCGATGAGGTTCATGATATTTATGGACATAATTGGGCAAAAGTAATTTATGAAGGCTATCAAAAAGATTTTCCAAATCAACGTCCATTTATTTTAATGCGAGCAGGTTACGCAGGTTCACAGCGTTACGGACTTATTCCGTGGTCAGGAGATGTAAATAGAACTTGGGGAGGTTTACAATCACAACCCGAAATCGCTTTACAAATGGGAATGCAAGGCTTGGCTTTTTCTCATTCTGATTTAGGTGGTTTTGCAGGTGCAAATTTAGATGATGAATTATACACACGCTGGTTACAATATGGTGTTTTTCAACCTATTTATCGTCCACATGCACAAGAAGAAGTTCCTTCTGAACCAGTTTTTAGAGAATTTAAAACAAAAGAATTAGCTAAAAAATCAATAGAATTACGCTATCAATTACTTCCATATAATTATACTTTGGCATTTGAAAATCATATTAAAGGAACTCCGTTAATGCGACCTGTCTTTTTTGAAGACGTTAGCTCTAAAAAACTTTTAACGTATGATAAAACCTATTTATGGGGGAATAGTTTTTTGGTAAGTCCAGTTTTAAAATCAGGAATTAAAGACCAAGAAGTTTATTTTCCAGCAAATAACAATTGGTATAATTTTTATACAGATGAAAAGGTTGTTGGAGGTCAAACAAAAAGTATAACCTTACATAAAAATTATATACCAACGTATGTTAGAGGAGGTGCTTTTGTTCCTATGATTAAAACAATTCAAAATACTACAAAATATAGTTTAAAATCCTTCAATTTAAACTTCTATTTTGATAAATCTGTTAAAGAAAGTGAGGGAATATTATATAATGATGATGGAGAAACTCCAAAAGCTTTTGAAAAAGGAAACTATGAAATTCTGAATTTTGAAAGCAATTATAAAAATCGTAAATTAATTATTAAAATTGAAACTGAAACGGGTAAAAATTATTCTTCTTCAGAAAAAGAAATTAATTTAATAATTCATAATGTATTCAATAAACCTAAAAAAGTTAAAAGGTATCATTTTAAATGGAATTCAGAAAAACATATAGTTACGGTTTTAATTCCAAATGTAAAATCAACTTCAAAAAAGATAAAAATTAAATTGTATGTCCGTAATTAGTAATAATAAAAAACAACGTCATGCTGAACTCGTTTCAGCATCTCATTCTCGTTTGATAACCAGTGTTTTATTGAATACGACCCTGAAACAAGTTCAGGGTGACGGACGTTATGTAAGATTACGGACAATCAGAAATTAAATTAAACAATTAAGATATAATTCAAGTATTATGAAAAAATTAATCGCCTTAATAGCATTTATTTCAATAATTGCGTGTAAAAATGAAGCACAACAAAAAAAGAAAATAGATAAAACAATATCCACAAATAAAACCATCTCTGATGCCGATTTAGAAAATGCAGTGATTTATGAAGCTAATATTCGTCAATATTCACCTGAAGGAATTTTTTCTAAATTCACTCAAGATATTCCTCAATTAAAACAATTAGGAGTTAAAATAATTTGGCTAATGCCAATATATCCTATTTCAAAAAAAGATAGAAAAGGATCTTTAGGAAGTTATTATGCAGTTCAAAATTATACCAAAGTTAATCCAGAGTTTGGAAATCTTAATGATTTAAAAAATTTAGTTAAAACAGCTCATAAAAACGGCATGTTTGTAATTTTAGATTGGGTTGCAAACCACACAGGTAGAGATCATCAATGGATAACGGAACATCCAGATTATTATGTTCGTGACAAAAATGGAAGTCCTGTTGCTCCTTTTGATTGGACCGATGTTGCTAAATTAGATTATTCAAATAAAAATCTTAGAAAAGCGATGGTTGGTGAAATGCAGTATTGGTTAAAAAATGCAAATGTTGATGGGTTTAGGTGCGATGTTGCCGCCGAAGTTCCGGTAGATTTTTGGAATAGTGCTATAAAACAATTAAAACAAACAAAACCAGTATTTATGTTGGCAGAAGCTTGGGAACCAAAATTACTTAAAAATGGGTTTGATATGGTTTATGGTTGGGGTACTTATCATATAATGAATGAAATAGCTCAAGGTAAAAAAAATGTTCACGCTTGGGATAATAGAAGAAAACAAATTGATACCTTATATCAAAAAGATGATATTTTAATGAATTTTATAACTAATCATGATGAAAATTCTTGGAATGGAACGGTAAAAGAACGTTTAGGAGACGCATCAAATACCATGTTAGCATTAACTTATTGTACTACCGGAATGCCATTAATTTATAGTGGACAAGAATATGGTATGAATAAAAGATTACGTTTTTTTGATAAAGACACTATCAGTAAAACAAAAGGAAAAGTTTGGTCTTTATTAGAAAAGTTGGGCAAATTAAAAAATACAAATATTGCTTTAAACGGAGGTAAAAAAGCGGCTAGTTATCAAAAAATAAACAGTTCTAATAATAATAATATTTTAATTTTTAAACGTGAAAAAAAAGGTAAAAAATTATTTTATTTAGCTAATTTAAGTGATAAAGAAGTATCTTTTACTACCGATTTATCAGGTGAATTTTTAGATTATATTAATCAGAAAAAAATGCATTTAATTAAAGGTCAAAAACTGATTTTTAAACCTTGGGAATATAAAATTTTAGTACTGTAAAAATAAGTTTTAAAGTATTGATAATAAATATTTTATTGAATTTTAAAAGGGTGTTTTATTACATCCTTTTTTTATTTGTAGATGCGAAATCGTTTTAGTGATTATTTCGTAGTTTTATAGGATAAATTTTAACAATATTGTAATTTTGATATCTAATTAATCTTATGAATCAACCAATAAAAAAGATAGCTGTTTTAACTTCAGGAGGAGATGCTCCAGGAATGAATGCTGCAATAAGAGCAGTTGTTAGAGCTTGTACCTATTATCGTATGGATTGTGTTGGTGTTTATAGAGGGTATCAAGGTTTAATTGAAGGTGATTTTGAACAAATGTCTGCTCGTCATGTAAGTAATATTATAAATAGAGGAGGAACTATATTAAAATCTGCTAGATCTTTAGAGTTCAAAACAAAAGAAGGAAGAGTTAAAGCATTCGAAAATCTTAAAAAAGAAGAAATTGGAGCTTTAATTATAATTGGTGGTGATGGTACTTTTACTGGAGGTTTAAAATTTATAGAAGAATTTAATTTTCCAATAGTTGGAATTCCTGGTACTATTGATAATGATATCTATGGAACAGATAAAACTATTGGATATGATACTGCTTTAAATACAGTTGTTGAAGCAATTGATAAAATTAGAGATACTGCAAGTTCTCATAATCGATTGTTTTTTATCGAAGTTATGGGGCGTGATGCAGGTTTTATAGCATTAAATGCAGGAATAGGATCGGGAGCAGAAGAGATTTTAATTCCAGAAGAAAATATAGGATTAGAAAAGTTAGTAGATTCTTTAAAAAAAGGTAGAGATAAAGGAAAAACTTCAAGTATCGTTGTAGTATCGGAAGGTGATAAAATAGGTAAAAATGTTTTTGAATTAGCAGACTATATTGGTGAAAATTATCCTGCTTATGATATAAGAGTTTCAGTTTTAGGACATATGCAACGTGGAGGCTCTCCAAGTTGTTACGATAGAGTTTTAGCGAGTAGATTAGGAGTAACAGCTGTGGAAACCTTGTTGGATAAAAAATCTGGCGTTATGGTTGGTACTACTAATAATGAAATATCAAAGGTTGGTTTAGATAAAGCCATTAAAATGCATCACAAAATAAATAAAGAACTGCTTAAAGTAGCAGAAATAACATCAATTTAATAACACAAATAAAAATTATAAAAATGTCAACAATTAAAATAGGAATTAACGGATTTGGTAGAATTGGTAGAATTGCATTTAGAGTTGCAGTTAGCCGTCCAAATATTCAAATAGTAGGAATTAATGATTTGTTAGAGGTAGAACATTTAGCATATTTATTAAAATATGATTCAGTTCATGGAAGGTTTGAGGGTACCATTGAAGTAAAAAATGGAAATCTAGTGGTAAACGGTAATGAAATTAGAGTAACTGCTGAACGTAATCCTGAAGATTTAAAATGGGATGCAATAAATACAGATGTTGTATTAGATTGTACAGGAATTTTTACAACACTTGAAAAAGCACAAGCACACATTAAAGCAGGAGCCAAAAAAGTAGCAATTTCTGCACCATCTGCAGATATACCAATGTTTGTAATGGGTGTAAATAACAAAGAAATTACGGCTAAAGACACTATTGTTTCTAATGCTTCTTGTACTACAAACTGTTTAGCACCACTTGCTAAAGTTATTAATGATAATTTTGAAATAGTTGAAGGTTTAATGACTACTATACATGCTGCTACAGCAACGCAATCAACGGTTGATGCACCTTCAAGAAAAGCATATAGATTAGGTCGTTCTGCAATAAATAATATTATTCCAGCTTCAACAGGAGCCGCAAAAGCAGTTACCAAAGTAATTCCATCTTTGGTTGGTAAATTAACAGGAATGGCATTTAGAGTTCCAACTGCTGATGTTTCTGTGGTTGATTTAACTGTTAGAGTTAAAAAAAGTGCCTCTATGGATGAAATTAAAAAAGCATTAAAAGATGCTTCAGAAAATGAAATGAAAGGGGTGTTAAGTTATACAGAAGAAGATGTAGTTTCACAAGATTTTGTTTCTGAAGCTCATACCAGTAATTTTGATGCTGGTGCAAGTATTGCTTTAAATGATAACTTTTTTAAATTAATTTCTTGGTATGATAATGAGTTTGGATATTCTACTAAATTAGTGGATTTAGCAACTTATATTCACGGAGTAAAATAATTACTAAAAAAGGATTAGAATGATTTTAATAGCAGATGGAGGATCAACAAAAGCCGATTGGATTTTATTAGATTTGTCAGGTAATCAAAAGCTTAAAACTAGAACAAAAGGACTAAATCCTGCAGTTTTTAGTGAAAAAATTTTACATCAACGACTAGAGATTAATAAGGAATTGGCTAGTGTAAAAGATTTGGTTACTGAGGTTTATTTTTATGGTGCAGGATGTGGCACAGTTAAACCAACTTTGTTATTAAAATCGATTTTTGAAAAATATTTTAAAAATGCAAAAGTTGATATAAAAGAAGATACTTATGCAGCTGCTTTTGCAGTAACCACTAAACCTGGAATAATTTGTATTTTAGGAACAGGATCAAATAGTTGTTATTTTGATGGAAAATTTGTAGATGTTAGAATTCCATCATTAGGATATATATTAATGGATGAAGCTAGTGGCAACTATTTTGGTAAAAAATTAATACGAGATTATTATTATAATAAAATGCCTAAGGAAATTGCAACTAAATTTGAAACTACTTTTAATTTAGATGCAGATGTTATTAAGCATAATTTATATAAAGATGCCAATCCTAATACCTATTTAGCTCATTTTGCAGAGTTTATACTTAAAAATGAAAGAAATGCGTATTTTAATAAAGTATTGCATAAAGGAATAAAAGAATTTTTTAAAAATAAAATTTTACCTTATGATGAATCTAAAGAACTTCCAGTTCATTTTGTTGGATCCATCGCTTATTTTTCACAGGATATAATTAAAGATGTTGCAAGATATCATATGATTAAATTAGGTAAGTTTGTTCAAAGACCTATTGATGGTTTAATTAAATTTCATAGAAATAAATTAAAGTTAGAGCAGGTCTAAAATGCGTTCCAGAGCCATTCCTCTAGAACCTTTTATTAAAATTGAAGTATTATTAACATTTATATAATTTTGTGATTTTTTGAAAGCTTCAAAACTTTCAAATTGGGAAGCATTTTTTACGGTAACAGTAGAAAATGCTTTTCCTATTAAATACACTTTGTTGAAATTAAATAAAGTAGTTAAATCTGCAATTTTTTGATGTTCTTGTAGGCTAGTTTTTCCTAATTCAAACATATCGCCTAAAATGGCAATTTTATTTTTTGATTTCAGGAGGCTAAAATTAGTTAATGCTTCTTCCATACTACTGGGATTTGCATTATAGGCATCTAAAATAATTTCATTGGTATTTTTTAAAATAATTTGTGAACGATTATTCGTTGGAATGTAGTTTTCAATAGCATTTTTAATAGTTAAAGGTTCAACTTTAAAATAGTCTCCAATGGTAATTGCAGTAGCAATATTTGTAAAATTATAGGTTCCAATTAAATTGCTTTTTATAGTAATGTTTTTAAAGTTAACATTTACATAAGGATTAAAGCTTTTTAACGTTATCTTTTTTTGGTTAAATGCTACTGTTTTTAATCCAATAGCTTGTTTTATTTGAATGTTATCATCAGAATTAATAAAAACGGTTCCATTAGCTTTTTTTATAAACTTATATAACTCCGATTTTTCTTTTATAATATTTTCAAAACTTCCAAAGCCTTCTAAATGAGCTTTTCCAAAATTAGTTATATAACCGTAATTTGGTTCAGCAATACTACATAAAAATTTAATTTCACCGATATGATTTGCACCCATTTCTACCACGCCTATTTCAGTTTTAGGCGTCATTGACAGTAGCGTTAAGGGTACGCCAATATGGTTATTTAAATTTCCTTGAGTAGCAACTGTTTTATATTTTGTGGATAATACAGTATTTATTAATTCTTTTGTTGTTGTTTTTCCATTGCTTCCTGTTAATGAAATTATTGGAATTGCTAATTTTTTTCTATGATAATTAGCTAATTTTTGAAGTGTTTGTAAACCGTTGTTTACTTTTATAATATGGTTGTTTTTAGATTTTATTATTTCATCTACAATGGCGTACGAAGCTCCTTTTTTAAGGGCTTCTTCAGCAAATAAATTACCATTAAAATTTTCACCTTTTAAAGCGAAGAAGATACTTCCTTTTCTTATTTTTCTAGTGTCTGTATCTACTTTAAAACTTTGGGTATATAAATTATATAATTGCTCTATTTCCATAGTTTAAATATAAAAAAACCTCGCTGATTTTACAGCGAGGTTTAGGTTTATTTTTTTGGTATATTTTTAATACCTAATTTTTGTTGTAGTTGGTTTTCTACGTTTATAAGTCATAGGACCTAAACGATCCGTTGCACATCTAAAACCAATATAGTTTGTAGCCATATATTCAGGTAAATACCTTCGTTGAGACGGATCTAACCAATACGCTCTATCTTTCCATGAACCACCTTTATAAACACGGGATTTATTGCTAATTAAAGTAGTTCTTTTCTTGGTGTCATATTGTTGTATAATTAGACCGCTTTCACCTATAACTCTTGGATTAGTAGGTGAGTTATACATACGTGGTTTACTGTCTAGTTCTTCTTCATCCTTATTGTAAAATTTGGTAGAGCCTAAATCTCCATCTCTTGCATCTACATTATTTGCCTTTTCATAGTTGTTTCTCATGTAAGCATCTCTTTTACTAATAGGAATATATTTTACATCTCCTGGAAATGCTTTGACAATTAATTTCCCATTATCTAACGTGTCATACTCAACAGAATTATCATCTACAATAACTACTTTACCTTCAGCATCAATCATTTTTTTAGTGAATATATTTCCTCTAAAATAATTAAAATCATTGGCATTGTTATCAATAATTGGTCGGTACACATCTGCCACCCATTCGGCAACATTACCAGACATATCATAAAGTCCAAAAGCATTTGGTTTGTATGATTTTATTGGCATGGTAATATCTCCTCCATCACTACTCCAACCAGGCACACCACTATAATCTCCTTTGGATTGTTTGAAATTTGCTAATTGATCTCCTCTATATCTTCTAGATTTGTTACGGGTATATTTTCCTTTCCAAGCGTATTTTTTTCTTCCTTTAATGTCATTATATTCTCTGTTTTCAACAATTGCTTTTGCAGCATATTCCCATTCGGCTTCTGTTGGTAGCCTAAATTTAGGAGCTAAAATACCATCAGAAACTTTTACTTGTCTGCCAGTAAATGAACCTTTTGAAGGTTTTGGATCTCCTTTTTTACGTTTTTTATTAGCTCTAAGTCCTCTTTTGTAAATTGAAGAATCCCCATCAAATAAAAGGTATGGATTTGCTAAATAAGTATCCGTTGTAAAGTGATTTTTTCCTTCAACTTTTAAGGAGTCCATGGCAAATAATGGGTTTAAAATTCCTTTATCCATTAATATTTTCTCATTAACTCTATCACTTCTCCATTTGCAATATTGATTTGCCTGTAACCAACTAACTCCAACAACTGGATAATCTGCATAAGCAGGATGTCTTAAATAATTTTCAGTTAACAATTCATTATTACCTAATACATCACGCCAAACTAAAGTATCTGGCAAAGCTGATAAATAAATATCTTTGTAATTTGGATCACTAGGAGGAAAAACTTTTTCCATCCATTGTAAATAAAATAGATATTCTGCATTAGTTACTTCTGCTTCATCTAAATAAAAGGATCTAATTTGCATTTTTACTGGAGTGGTATTCCAATCAAACATAACATCGTCTTGAACTTCACCCATAGTAAAAGCCCCGCCTTCTATTAAAACCATTCCTGGAGGTGCTTTTTGTCCTTTATAATTATTGCTAGAAGTGAAACCGCCAGCTGCTTTATCTTTTGCATTCCACCCTGTTAATGATGACTCATTACGGGAAGTTCTGTTATGGCAACTAACAAACATAACTAAGGTTATGCTGAGTAATATAAGTTTTGAAACTTTAAATAAATTTTTCATATTCATTTTCAGTAATTAGGGTTTTAATGTTTTGCAATTTACATTAAATATATATTTTCACAAGAAAAATTTAATGTATATCCGTTTTGTGTCATATTTCATATTTATACGTCATGCTGAACTCGTTTCAGCATCTCATAGTTTTTACTAATCACCAATTTATATTGATGAGACCTTGAAACAAGCCCGCCTGCTGCTGGCAGGTTCAGGGTGACGAACATTTTATGATTAATTACGGACAATCAAGAAAAATTTTCAGTAAAACTATTTAACTAAACATTTTAACGATTGTTTTTCTTTATTATTATACGTAATGTTGTAATAAATTAAAAATAACCTTTAAAATTTGACGTTACTGCATTAATGAAACCTATAATAAAATTTTATTTTTTAATTAGTTTTTTAATTGTGAGTCCCATTTTTGGGCAACAAAAATCACTAAAATCATTTCAACTTAACTGGCAAAATAAGGTTAGTTTTAAAGTTAGTAATCAGCAAAATATTACTACTAGTATAGTTAAAGGTAATTTTATTGATGGAAATTTAATTCCTTCATATACATCATCTTGGGAAGTTTCAAAGGGTGAATCTTTGAGTTCTTTTTTTATAAAAAATGTAAAATATCAACTAGTTAATAATGAGGAATTTAAGTCGCTCTCAATTTCTAAGATCCCTAATAAAATAAATGCTAATTTTCATATTGTAAATGCAAGAAATAAGACTTTAGCTGTTTTAACGTTAAATCCTTTAGTTTATGAAAATTCACAATTAAAAAAAGTCGTTTCTTTTGATGTTGAATATGTTACAAATGTAAATAGAGGAAAGAGTGTAGCTAAAAGTTCATCTGTTAAAAATTCGGTTTTAGAAACAGGTGCTTGGTATAAATTTGCTATTGACACTACTGGAGTTTATAAAATAGATAAATCTTTTTTACAAAAATTAGGTTTGAATACTACTAATATTAATCCTAAAAATATTCAAATATTTGGAAACGGTGGGCAAATGCTTCCTTTTAAAAATAGCGATTTTAGACAGGATGGTTTACAAGAAAATGCTATTTATATAAAAGGAGAAGAGGATAATAGTTTTGATGATGGAGATTACATTTTATTTTATGGAAAAGGTCCAGATACTTGGAAAATAAACGGAACTGTAAGTTTACAAAATACACATCATCAAAAAAATATTTTTTCTGATAAAGCCTATTATTTTATTACGGTTGGAGATACAAATGGAAAGCGAATTTTAAATCAACCACAAGTTACACTTGCTGCAAGCCAACAAATTAATAATTATGACGATTTCACCTTTTTTGAAAAAGATGAAGTAAATTTATTTGCTGTAGGTCAGCAGTGGTTTGGAGATTCATTTAATATAGAAAACGTGCATACCTATACCATTCCTTTTGAAAATATTGATAATTCAAATAATATTTTAGTTAGAGTTAGAGGTGTTGCTGAATCTGGTTTAGCTTCTCAATTTCAAGTTTCAGTTAATAACCAATCCTTATTTAATGTAAATATTCCTGCTAATGGTGGTTTAACAAAAGCGTATGCCATTGAAAACTTTAAGGATATAAATATAAGTGGAAATTCAGTAAATGTTACTGTAACTTATAGTAATGGTGGTAATCCTTCGGCAAAAGCATATTTGGATTATATAGAAGTTTTGGGCAAAAAAAAGTTGATTGCTAATGGAAAACAATTCAGATTTAGAAATTTTGATATCACAAATTCAACAGCGGTTTTTGAATACACTATTCAAAATACAAATAATATTGCTATGGTTTGGAATGTTTCTGATTATTTAAATCCAATAAATATTGAAAACCAGGCCACTTCTTCAGATTTTTCTTTTAAAGTTAATGGAGGCAGTAATAAAGAATATGTTGTTTTAAATGACACCAATTATTATACGCCTGAAATTATACCAAATAGTTTAGTTGAAAATCAAAATTTACATAGTTTAACTAATCTTGATTATATTGTAATTACACAAGATTTTTTGTTTAATCAGGCACAGCGGCTAGTAGATTATCATCAACAAAATAGCAACTTGCAGTCAAAAGTAATTTCACTAAAACAAATTTATAATGAGTTTTCTTCAGGATCTCCAGATATAACTGCTATTAGAGATTTTGTAAAACATTTGTATGATAATTCAACCACAAACAGGGTAAAATATGTTTGTTTATTTGGTGATGCCTCTTATGATTATAAAGATAGAATAAACGGGAATAATAATATAGTACCTGTTTTTGAAGCATATAATAGTTTTAATTTGGCAACCTCCTTTGTTACTGATGATTTTTATGGGATGATGGATGCTAATGAAGGGCAAATGCAAAAGTTTGAAAAGCAAGATGTTGCAACGGGAAGAATTCCAGTCTCAGATGTTTTACAGGCACAACAAGTAGTTGATAAAATTCTTAATTATAACAGTACAAAAGCATTTGGTAGTTGGCGAAACCAAGTTACACTTATAGCAGACGATATTGACGCAGCAGGAGAAGAAACCCTTCAATTAAATATGGAAAGATTGGCAGATACAATTTCAGTAAGAAATCCTATTTTTAATTTAAAAAAGATATATATTGATGCATATGAACAACAATCTTCTGCGGGCGGAAGTAGGTATCCAACGGTAAATACAGCTATTTCAAATCAAGTAGAAAAAGGAACATTGGTTATAGATTATTTTGGTCATGGTGGCGAAGATGGTTGGGCTGCAGAACGAATTTTAGAAGTTCCCGAAATACAAAATTGGAAAAATGAATTTAGGTTACCCTTGTTTGTTACTGCAACTTGCGAATTTTCACGGTTTGATAATCCGTTGCGTAAAACAGCAGGTGAATACGTGTTATGGAATAAAAATGGAGGAGCAGCATCACTAATCTCAACAACCAGAGAAATTTTTATAAGTGTTGGCGAAGCTTTAAACAAAGCTTTAATAGAACCATTATTACAATTTAATAATGAAAATTATTCCATAGCTGAAAGTTTAATGATTACAAAAAATAAGTTTTCCACCAATCAGCGTTATTTTGTATTTACTTTAGGCGACCCAGCAATGAAATTAAACGTTCCAAAGCCATTGGTTAAACTCACTAAAATGAATGATGTTTCTGTAACTCAAAGTTTAGATACCATTAAAGCTTTATCACATGTTAAATTTGAAGGAGAAGTAACCAATTCATCAGGAACAAGATTGAGTAATTTTAATGGTGAATTTGAAGTTACAGTTTTTGATAAGCCAGTTTCTAAAACAACTTTAGATAATGATAACCATAATATAACTATGCAATTTGATGCCATTGAAAGCAAAATTTTTAATGGAAGATCAAAAGTAGAAAACGGATTATTTACTTTTGATTTTGTTGCTCCAAAAGATTTAAAAATAGCTTATGGAAAAGGCAAGTTAAGTTTGTATGCTTTTGATGCAGTACAAGATAAAGCAGGTGCTAATTTTGACATAGTTGTTGGAGGAATAAATGCCAATGCCCCAGAAGATAATACTGGTCCAACCGTACAATTATATATGAACGATTTAAATTTTGTAGATGGTGGAAACACCAATGAATCTCCTTTATTTATAGCCGTTCTTCAAGATGAAAACGGAATAAACACTTCCTTAACAGCAGTAGATCATGATATTGTAGCAATATTAGATAACGATGAGTCAAACCCAATAGTACTTAATGATTATTATCAAACAGAATTAAATAACTATAAAAAAGGACAAGTTAATTATCCATTTAGAAATTTAGCACCAGGTTTACATACCATAACACTAAAAGTGTGGGATACATACAATAATCTTACTGAAACTTCGTTTACCTTTTTTGTAGTAAGTGATAGTGATTTAGTTCTAAGTAATGTACTTAATTATCCAAATCCGTTTGTAAACTATACTGAGTTTTGGTTTAATCATAACAAACCAAATGAAGAATTAAATGTTCAAATTCAAATTTTTACAATTTCAGGTAAATTGGTTAAAACAATAAATAAAACTATTTTATCCGTTGGAAATTTATCTAGAAGCATTAGCTGGAATGGTTTAGATGATTTTGGATCTAAAATTGGAAAAGGTGTTTATGTCTATAAATTAAAAGTTAGTTCATTAAATTCTAACACAACAGCACAAAAAATAGAAAAATTAGTAATACTTCAATAATAATTAAGATATTTGTTAAGCAAAATTACCCTATAAATGAAAAAAATAATTGTATTATCCTTAATAGTTTTAGTTACTTATACTAAAAGTAACGCACAAGATACTCCTAATCCAATAACAACAGCAGCACCCTTTTTGTTAATAGCACCTGATGCACGTGCTGGTGGTATGGGCGATATTGGTGTAGCCACATCTCCAGATTCCTATTCTCAACATTGGAATCCTTCAAAATTTGCTTTTATGCCGTCGCAATTTTCAATAGGTGTAGTTTATACGCCTTGGTTAAGACAGTTAACAAACGATGTATTTTTAGGCGGATTTTCATTTGCTAATAGAATTGATGATAGAAGTGCTTGGGCTACAAGTTTAAGCTATTTTAATTTAGGTCAAATTGATTTAACAGATATTAATGGAGCTCCACAAGGAACGGAAAATTTAAATGAATTTTCTTTAGATGGTTCTTATTCCTTAAAACTGAGTGAAAGTTATGCAATGGGTGTAACTATGCGTTATATTCGTTCCGATTTAGGAATTAAATCAGCAAACTCAACTATAAATCCTGTAAATACTTTTGCAGTTGACATATCAGGTTATTTTCAGTCTGATGAAACTAATTATGGAAATTTTAATGGTATTTGGCGTGGAGGTTTTAACATTTCAAATATTGGACCAAAAGTATCTTATTCAGATGAAGGAGGAGATAATTATATTCCTACAAACCTAAAAATTGGTGGAGGTTTTGATTTTATTTTAGATAGCTTTAATAAAGTGAGTTTAAACTTAGAATTTAATAAGTTATTAGTGCCAACGCCAAGCGTTTCAATAGCTGGTGATGGTAAGCCACCCTACAAACAAGAAG
The DNA here is from genome assembly GCF_021647475.1 of Lutibacter sp. Taxonomy (GTDB): domain Bacteria; phylum Bacteroidota; class Bacteroidia; order Flavobacteriales; family Flavobacteriaceae; genus Lutibacter. The sequence goes on along the minus strand of NZ_JAKIUR010000029.1, from coordinate 6,395 downwards.
ATGTGAGTTTTTTTAGTGGAATATTTAAATCTTTTGGCGATGCTCCAGGAGGCTTTAGTGAAGAATTAAAAGAATTTACTTGGGCGTTAGGAGCCGAATATATGTACGAAGATTCTTTTGCCTTAAGAGCAGGTTATTTTAATGAAAGTGATTTAAAGGGAGCAAGAAAATACTTTACCCTAGGTGCAGGGTTTAAATTTAAAAGTACAAGGTTAGATCTTTCTTACCTATTTAATGCCTCTGATATTAATAATCCATTAGAAAACACACTTCGTTTTTCACTATCTTTTGATTTTGGAGAATTATTTGAAGTATATTAATCGTTAATTAGATATTAATGAAAAAAGTTGAAATAAAAACAGAAATTACTGTTTTTGATTCGTTTGATGAACTTTTAAAAGAAGATAAAAGTTTAATGAATGAAGCTATAAAAGCAAAGCAAAATGCTTATGCACCATATTCTAAATTCAGTGTTGGTGCCGCATTATTATTAGAAGACGGAACTATTATAAAAGGGAATAATCAAGAAAATGCAGCATATCCTTCAGGTATGTGTGCAGAACGTGTTGCAATATGGAATGCATCTTCTCAATTTCCAGATAAAAAAGTAGTTAAATTAGCTATTTCTGCGAGTTCCTCCTCTCATATTGTTAAAGAACCTGTTGCTCCTTGTGGTGCATGCAGGCAAACATTATCAGAATATGAGATGAAACAAAAAGAACCCATAGCAATCTTTTTTATGGGTGAAGAAGGTAAGGTTATTAAAGCATCATCGGTATTAGATTTACTTCCAATTGCTTTTGATAAATCATTTTTATAAATTAATTTTATGAAAACTGATATTCAGAGCAGAGAAGATATTTATTTATTGGTTAAAGCGTTTTATGTAAAGTTGATGAAAGATGAATTATTAAGTCATTTTTTTGAAGATTTTTCTAATCCAGAACTTTTAGAAACACATTTGCAAACGTTAGTAAATTTTTGGGATAATATTCTTTTTTATTCTGGTGGGTATCGTAAAAATGCAATGGAACCACACCTAAAATTACAACAGACAAAACCATTCAATTCAAATCACTTTAAACGTTGGTTATCAATATTTAACAGTACGGTTGATGAGCTTTTTGAAGGCGAAATAGCACACGCAGCAAAGACCAGAGCTTTATCGATAGCCACCGTAATGGAAATTAAAATAAAGAACTTAAATAAGTAACCAATTTCTAAATTTGCGACTTAATATTATAAAATGAGAATACAATCAAAAATAACTGGAATTGGAAGCTATATTCCTACCATAGTTAAAAAGAATGAAGATTTTTTAAATAATGAATTCTTAAATGAAGATGGTACATCCATACAGCATCCAAATGAGGAAGTTATTGATAAATTTAAAGCTATTACTGGAATTGAAGAAAGAAGATATGCTAGCCTTGATTTAAACTCTTCTGATTTAGGATATTTAGCGGCTAAAAAAGCCATTGAAGATGCAGGCATTGACCAAGAAGAATTAGATTATATAATTTTGGCACATAATTTTGGAGATGTTAAAAGTACTTCAATTCAAAGTGATATTTTACCAAGTTTAGCATCTAGAGTAAAACATAAATTAGGAATTAAAAATCCTAATTGTGTTGCTTATGACATTTTATTTGGCTGTCCAGGATGGATTCAAGGTGTGATTCAAGCAGAAGCTTATATTAAAGCTGGAATGGCAAAAAAATGTTTAGTTGTTGGTTCTGAAACTTTATCAAGGGTTTTAGATGATCATGATAGAGATTCTATGATTTATTCTGATGGAGCTGGTGCTTGTGTAGTTGAAGCTACTGATGAAGAAAATTCTATAGGAATATTAAGTAGTACAGCACAAACTGATACTTTTGATGAATGCTATTATTTATTTTTTGGAAATTCATTTGATAAAAATGAAAAATCCGATATTAGATATATAAAAATGTTTGGTAGAAAAATATATGAGTATGCATTAAATAATGTGCCAAATGCTATGAAAAAAGCGTTGGATAAAAGTGGCGTGCATATTAAAGATGTAAAAAAAATTCTTATTCACCAAGCTAATGAAAAAATGGATGAAGCTATTGTAAAACGTTTTTATAGATTATATAAAATGCCAATGCCTAAAAATATTATGCCAATGAGCATTCATAAACTAGGAAACAGTTCTGTTGCAACTATTCCTACATTAATTGATATGGTTAAAAAAGGATTGGTAAAAGATCAGGAAATAAATAAGGGTGATATAGTTCTTTTTGCATCAGTTGGAGCAGGTATGAATATTAATGCAATAGTTTATAAATATTAAAAAGCAAATTTTTTGTTGATATTTAAAGAGAAGGTCTAAAAAGTTTTGAAAATCGTCATTCTGAACCTGCCAGCAGCAGGCGGGCTTGATTCAAGTTGACAAAAATTTTACTTTTTAGACCGTCTTTTTTTTGAATTCTATCCTATTTCAATACTTCAATTATAGGTCTTCCTGTGCAGCCATCTGGTTCTTCAATATTTAATAAAGAAGATATTGTTGGAGCAATATTGGTTATTGGGTAATACACATTTGAACTTCCTGTTTTAATTCCTTTTCCATAGAAAATCAATGGAACATGGGTATCGTAATTATAACCAGATCCGTGTGTGGTTCCGGTTATTCCATGACTAATTACACCAGGCATTGGAACAAATAAAATATCACCAGAAAATTTTTGATTGTATCCTTTTTGAATAGTTTGTAGTAAACCTGAAGAAAATTGTGCTGTTTGTAACGTATGAGCTGTAACGGATTTATATACTTTATCAAAGTTTATTATTTCATCTGCTATAATTTGTTCTACTTTATTAACATCAAGCCCTAAAGACTTAATTTTTTCTTTATTTAAAAAAAGCTGGTAGTTTGAAATATTTTCAACAATTTTATCAGAATTAAAATATTTTAAAGTTAATGTACGGACATATTTTTTAAATTCTTCTATTTTAAAATAACCACTTGGTATTTTTAAATCTTCTAAATAAGAAGGATTTGGAACTGCTGCGTGATCAGCAGTTAAAAACAACGTATAATTTCCTTTTCCTACATGTTCGTCCAAAAAAGTCAATAACTTTTGAATTTCTTTATCTAATCGTATATAGGTATCTTCTAATTCTATTGCATTTGTACCAAATTTATGACCAACATAATCTGTACTAGAGTAACTTATTGCTAAAAAATCGGTATAATTAGTTTTACCTAAATTTTCGCCTACTATAGCTGCTTCTGCAAAATCAGTGGTAATAGAGTTTCCTTGAGGTATTGCTTTTAATAAATCATAATTACCATTAATTTTTCGTAATTCTTTTAAATTATAAGGAAAAGTAGGGGAGTGTTTTCCTCTAAATAAACCTTCATATTTATTATTATCAGGCAATGATTCAGTATATGTTGAAATATCATTATAAGTATTCCAAGTGCCATTTAAATAATTATTGGCTTTTCCCGAATTGTTAAAATCAACTACCCATTGTGGTAATTTATTCATATAAAAAGTACTAGTAATAAATTTTCCAACATCTTTACCTTCAAACCAGTAGGCTGCATTTGCTGTGTGACCTGCTGGTAATATTGAGGCCCTATCTTTAAGGGCAATTCCTATAGTTTTACCATGCATATTTTGTGCTAATTTAACTTGATCAGTTATGGTTGTAGTTAACATTCGTTGAGGTGATTTGTTTCCTCCTTTAGTTGCTCCTACTGTTTTGTAATTAGCATCATCTACACAATAAATAGATTTTTTTTGATACTTATCATACCAATTATTAGAAATAATTCCGTGGTTTGTTGGCGTTGTACCAGTATAAATAGAAGTATGCCCAACAGCTGTATAAGTAGGAATATAATTAAAATGTGCATTTTTTAAATCATAGCCGTTATTCAATAATCGTTTAAAACCACCTTCTCCAAATTTATTATAAAATTTTACTAAATAATCATATCTCATTTGGTCAATAACAATTCCGACTACTAATTTTGGTCTTTTTTGAGTTGTTTTTGTTTGATGATTTTGTTGTTTAACAGAAGTGGTGGTCAAATTAGATTTAATAGAAACACAACTTGAAAGTATTACACTTATAATGAATAATGAAATTATTTTTTTCATTTTTTAACTATTTTAGTTGAAAATTCAAGTATCAAAAGTATGGCTTTTTTTAAACCTGTTTAGTTTTTTTTGTTACAAAAACATTTTACCTAATATTAATTTAATATTTTAGCCAAAAAGAAATCTCAATGAACTATATAGAGCATATTGGAAAGTATTTTATTATGCTAAAGCAAGTATTTAAAAAACCACAGAAATGGTCGGTTTTTAAAGAAATGCTTTTTAGAGAAATTGAAGATTTAGGATTAAAATCACTTGGAATAATTGTTTTTATTTCCTTTTTTGTTGGAGGAGTTGTAGCTATTCAAACAGCATTAAATGTTGATAATCCATTTATTCCAAAATATACCATTGGTTTTGCTACAAAAAGATCAATGATTTTAGAGTTTGCTCCAACATTTATGAGTATTATTTTAGCAGGTAAGGTAGGTTCGTATATTTCATCAAGTATTGGTACTATGAGAGTTACAGAACAAATAGATGCTTTAGAAGTAATGGGAATAAATTCACTTAATTATTTAGTATTACCCAAAATTATTGCAGCTCTATTTTTTTATCCCTTATTAATATTATTAGCCATGTTTTTAGGAATTTTTGGTGGATATTATGCAGGAATTTTGACGGGATTATTTTATAGTGAAGACTATATATATGGAATTCAGTTAGATTTTAATCCGTATTTTATTAGATATGCTTTAATTAAAACATTAATTTTTGCCTTTGTAATAGCCACCATACCAGCTTATCATGGATATTATGTTAAAGGAGGCTCTTTAGAAGTTGGTAGGGCAAGTACGCAGGCTGTGGTTTGGACTAGCGTTGTGATTATATTATTAAATTATTTCTTAACTCAAATGCTTTTAGGATAGATGATTGAAGTAAAAAATTTATATAAAGAATTTGATGGCATTCAAGTTTTAAAAGGTGTTTCAGCAACTTTTGAGAAAGGAAAAACTAATATGATTATTGGTCAAAGTGGTTCAGGAAAAACAGTATTCTTAAAATGTTTATTAGGACTTCATACTCCAGAAAAAGGAATAATCTCTTTTGATGGAAGAAATTATGCAGATTTAAAGACAAAACAACATCGCCAATTGCGACAAGAAATGGGAATGGTGTTTCAAGGAGGTGCTTTATATGATTCTTTAACTGTAGAAGAAAATATAATGTTTCCTTTAAAAATGTTTGCAGATAAAACTTTTGATGAAATGTTAGATCGGGTTAATACGGTTTTAAAACGTGTTAATTTAGAAAATGTAAATGCTAAATTTCCTGCTGAACTTTCTGGCGGAATGCAAAAGCGAGTTTCCATCGCTAGAGCAATTGTAATGAATCCGAAATACTTATTTTGTGATGAACCAAACTCAGGGCTTGACCCAATTACAGCAACGGTAATTGATAATTTAATACAGGAAATTACCAAAGAATACCAAATGATAACCGTTATAAATTCGCATGATATGAATTCAGTAATGGAAATTGGAGAAAAAATTATTTTTTTAAAAGATGGTGTAAAAGCGTGGGAAGGAAGTAATAAAGAAATTTTTAAAACTGAAAATCAAGCGATTGTAGATTTTGTATATTCTTCTAATTTATTTAAAAAAGTTAGACAGGTTTATTTAAACGAAAGTAAATAGAAAAGAAGTTTGTTTTTATAAAATATACATTTATATTTGCACCCGCTAAAAAGGAAAAGATGACCTGGTAGCTCAGTTGGTAGAGCACCTCCCTTTTAAGGAGGTGGTCCTGGGTTCGAGCCCCAGCCAGGTCACAATAGCTTCTCAAAAATAGAGAAGCTATTTATTTTAAAAAGGTGAGATACTCAAGTGGCCAACGAGGGCAGACTGTAAATCTGCTGCGCAAGCTTCGAAGGTTCGAATCCTTCTCTCACCACGAAAAAACGAGCTATTTAGCTCGTTTTTTTTTGTGAATTAGTTTTCTGTTTATAATTTTATTTTCTAATTAAACTAAAATGTCCTTTTCTAATTTTCCTGCTTCCTTTGCTATCTATCAATTCAACGGTAAACCAATAATCTGAGGAAGGAAGATGTGTTCCATTAAAATAACCATCCCAACCTTGGGTTGTTGGATCTACTTTTATAATCAGTTTTCCAAATCTATCGTAAATGTAAATTAATGAATTTGGATAAAAATTTGAGTTTACCCCAATTACATTCCAATAATCATTAAAACCATCATTGTTTGGAGTAAAGAATTTTGGATATCCGATTACTGAAACATCAACAGCTACACTTC
>NZ_JAKIUR010000028.1 GCF_021647475.1 Lutibacter sp. | reverse complement strand
AATCCCTGATTTTAATAGTTCAACTATCATAACCTTAAACTCATTGTCATACTTTGTTCTTGCCATAATTCAAATATATATTATTTATGGGCTTATTAAAATTGTCACATCAAAGGTAGACACTCCACTAATGCTACTAAGGCAGGAAAGAATATATATATTAAATCAAAGTCACTAATAGCTGTCCATAACCAAGGAGGATAAAACTCTTTTTTAAAATAAGTAGTGGTATCAAAATATCTATTAAACTTCCTAACATTTTCAAATGTGTAATCTGTTTTAAAAATTAAAAAATATATATTAGACAACATTTTAGGAATATAAAATAATATATAGCTTAATATAGTAACTTTTAAAATGTCCAGATATTTAACAATATTAAGCGTTTTATGAAATAAAAAGAAGAGCAAAAGCAAACAACTATAACCAAAAGCCACAACAAGCAATGGTACAAGCACTACTAGTGTATCTATATAAAAATAATCCCAATCGTACGAAGTGTCAACATCTGCCGATTGTTGGTCAAATGCTGCGAGCTCATCCTTAAACTCTGATAAATCTACATCTAAATCTTTATATTCATTATATTTTTTTTCGTATTTTTTATTTAAATATTTTTGATACACATTATCATTCATCACCACATCTAGGGAGATAAAATTAAGGGTATAGCCCATAATAACAACCAATAATAACAATAACCAAGTATTACTGTTTAGTATTTTACTCATAAACTTATATTAATTATGCTGTTTAAATTGTTCTTTTAATCCTACCTTTTTTTCTAAGTCATGTCTCATTTTTTGTTCTGTTGCACTCTCTAACAATACATTATAGTTTTTCCAAAATGCAGCATGATAAGGGTGTGGGCTAAACAAATTATCATTCCAAGGCTTATTTAGTAGCTTGTTAATCTTAACAGTATCTGTTATAATTTTAGTAAATAAAATTTCTTGCTTACTATAATAAAAATCTTCAGAATTAGGCTCAATACCATTTTTAATTTTTTCAAAAATAGTCTTTACTCTATTAATTGCTACAGGTTTGGAATAAGACAAATATTTTGGATACATTTTACCCGCAATTTCAATAAATTTTATAATAAAATGAGAGGCTACTCGTGTGCCTTTTATCTCAGAGAATAACTCACCTTTTTTACTATTTAACAATACATAATCTAATTTAATAATAGCATAATCTTTTTTTCTTATATAAATCCAACCGAAAGGAAGTTCATAATCGCCAACTTTTCTATTTAATTTTGCTGGTGGATTTTTGGGCATAATTTTAATTTTATAAATTATATCGCTATTATAAAGTATAGTATCTAACTTAAAAGTATGTGTTTTTAGCAGCTGTTTATTAAAAATTGCATTTTTTTGATTGTAATATCTAATTTTATTATTATCTGTTGTAAATATAGATGCCTGATTCTTTTTTAGATTATCTATAAAACTAACTGCATTTCTAAAATCATCCTTAGGAATTTCAGATAAATTAGCGGATTTTATACGACTATTTCTAAAAGATAAATGTTTTGCCTCTCTTAAATAAAAGTTATAAATCATAGAGGTATCAAGCACTCTATAATCCAAACTTTTACGTTTTTCTATAATATTCAATTTTATTTTTTTACACGGTTTATTAAAGCCGGGGTCATAAACCTCAATTGCCGCTTCTACCAACCATTTATAGGCTGTTTTGGTTTTTTCAGTATAACGTAAAAATCCTTTTTCTATAAAAGGTTTATCTGGGAAATTTTTATAATAATTAGCAAAAGCCTGTTTTACAATTTTGTTTACCGAAAGGGCTTTTACATTAATAGTTACTTGGTTTAGGTTTATAGTACTGGGGTTTAATTTTATTATTTGTGAACCAGCAGTAGTTAACTTAGCAATGTTTACTTTATAGGTTTCAAAACCCATAAAAGAAAAAACCAAGGTAGCCTTGGTATATTTTTGTGGGATGTTAATTTCAAATAAACCCTCAGTATTGCTAACAACTCCTATTGATGTATTTTTAATATAAATATTGGCAAAAGGGATAGGCTCGTTACTACTAGCATTAACTATATTCCCTTTAACAACATTTTGTCCGTAACTAAATATTGACGTTAAAATAAATAAAAATAGGATCCTTTTCATATTAAATTTAAACATAAAAATATTTTAAAAAGGGAAGTAAGTATATTTCCCTTTTTAAAATATTATTTTGAATTAATAACAATTTTTTACTAATCTAGCCAATAATCTTTCACCTCCTCCTCCATTAATATATCTAGCCTCCATCCTAGCACATCTTGCAGGAGAAGCAGTACCACCCATTATTTTACTTGTTTGTTCTCTTTTTAATTCTTTCATAATGTTACATATTTTAAATTAATAATAATTATTTATTAGAATTTAATACCGTAGTAAATACACTTTATAGTTTATTTTTAAGGATTTAAGTTGCAACTTTTTTAAATTCTTGTGCCAAGGTAAAAAAAAAAAAAAAACGATTTACAAAATTATTTTTTAAAAGTTCTTACTTGGTAAAAGATTATCTATCTTCTTTTTTAAGTAAGTTATCTTTATGATAATCTCCATTTTGCAACTAGTATAAACATAGTTTTACTACCAAGTTTTCTAATTTTGAATTAGTGCCAAACAACGTTCAACAAGAATTAACTAAGGCAATAAGTTAGAAATTAAATTAAGCTACAAAAACAAAGACTCACTTATTTTAAAATAAGCGAGTCTTTTTAGTTAGTAGATTTAGCTAATATTTATTAATTCCATGTTTTTTATAATTCACAAAGTTTTAGTATGGTCTAAAATTATAAAAGCACAAATATTAACTGAAAGCCAAATTATTAATTTTTTTTATAAATCAAAAAGAAACTTATTAACATATAGTCAGTTACCTAAAAAAGCAGTGTTATTTCAACCTTTAATCAATAGTTATTTTATATAAATTTTAACAACAAAATAAAGTGACAATTTATCATAAATAAGTATCTTTGTAGTCTAAATTTAAGCATATGAAACTTGTATTAATTACAATTGGAATGTTAGCAATAGGTATTCTCGGTTTATCTATTAAACTATGGGCTAAAAAAAATGGAAAATTTGCAGGAACTTGTGCAAGCCAAAGTCCACACTTAAATAAAACTGGAGAAGCTTGTGGCTATTGTGGAAAAATTCCTGACCATACATGTACTAGAAAATAATAAATGTCTGAATATCTATTTATTACTTTTATAGTAATTATTGGTATTCAATTAATTTATTATCTATTTATATTTGGAAAATTTGCTTTTTTCAAAAACAGAAAATTTAAACGCGATTTTAATCTTCCTGTTTCTGTTTTAATTTGTGCAAAAAACGAAGCTCAAAATTTAATAGAAAATATTCCTTTCATTTTAAAACAAAATTATCCAAATTTTGAAATTGTTTTAATTAATGATGCTTCTACAGATACAACTTTAGAAGTAATGAAAAAATTTAAAAAAGAATATCCTAACAAAATCAATTTAGTTGATGTATTACCTAATGAACAATTTTGGGGAAGTAAAAAATATGCTTTAACCCTAGGCATAAAAGCTGCTAAGCATAATCATTTACTATTTACTGATGCAGATTGTAAACCCGTTTCAAACTATTGGATTTTAGAAATAGCTAATAATTTCTCAACTAATAAACAATTAGTTTTAGGTTACGGAGCTTATAAAAAAATAAAAAAATCGCTTCTAAATAAATTAATACGATTTGAAACTTTACTAACAGCCATGCAATATTTTTCTTATCAAAAAATGGGTTTACCATATATGGGTGTTGGTAGAAATATTGCTTATACCAAATATTTATTTTTTAGTGCAAACGGATTTTCAAATCATATGAAAATAAAATCTGGTGATGATGATTTATTTGTAAACCAAGTTGCTACCAAACAAAATTCTACATTTTGCAGTTCAAACAAAAGTTTTACAGAATCTATTCCCAAAACTAGTTTTAAAGATTGGATTCATCAAAAAAGCAGACACATAAGTACTGCCAACTATTACAAACCAATTCATAAATTTTTATTGGGATTATTTTATAGCTCACAAATTCTATTTTGGATATTGGCAATTATTTTAATAATTCTAAATTTTAATTGGCAATTAATATTAAGCCTGATTATGTTTAGATTATTTATTCAGTATATAATTATAGGCTTATCGGCAAAAAAATTAAATGAAACCGATTTAATTTTAATCTTCCCTTTTATGGAAATATTTTTAATTATCATTCAAATGTTTATCTTTATCAAAAATCTTATTGCAAAACCCACGCATTGGTGAAAAAAAATATTGATATTCCCGATTTAGTAAAAAAAGCAAAAGAAAAAGATCAAAAAGCTTTTAATACTTTATTAAATACGTATTGGAGCGATGTTTACCGATTTCAATTTTCTAAAACTGAAAATGAAGATGAAGCTGAAGATATTACTATAAAAACCTTTTCTAAAGCATTTGATAAAATATATTTATATAATGACCGGTATAATTTTAAAACCTGGTTAATATCTATTTCTAAAAACATTTTTTTAGATCATCTTCGAAAACAAAACAACGATACCATTTCAATTAATAAAAAGGAATCTGAGGCATATAAAATATATGACGAAACACCTTCCGCAGAAGACCAATTAATTATTGAACAAAATTTAGCTCAACTTTTAAACTATATTAAAGAGTTAAAGCCTCATTATCAAGAAATTATAAACCTTCGTTATTTTCAAGAGATGAGCTATAAAGAAATATCAGCAGAACTTAATGAACCGTTAAGCAATGTAAAAGTAAAACTACTACGAGCTAAAAGCCTACTTGCACAAACTATTAAAAAATCTCGAAAAAAATAAAATGAAATTCAATTGGCTTAAAAAATTAGGTCCAGGCTTATTGTTTGCCGGTGCTGCAATAGGCGTTTCACATTTAGTTCAATCTACCCGAGCTGGAGCCGATTTTGGTTTCGGATTACTTTGGGCTTTAATTATCATACATATTGTAAAATATCCTTTTTTCCAATTCGGACCAAGATATGCAACTGCCACTGGTGAAAGCTTATTAGACGGATATAAAAGGCTTGGAAAACCTGTTTTAATCGCTTATTTTATAGTAACTTTTGCAACTATGTTTACCATTCAGGCAGCCGTAACTATAGTAACTGCAGGTTTGGCAGCAAATTTATTTGGAATCACTACAAATCCTGTAATTTGGAGTATCATTATTACTGTTATTTGCTTTTTATTACTCATTCTTGGCAAATACAAATTATTAGATAACTTAATGAAAATCATAATTGTAACACTTACTTTAAGCACTATAATTGCAGTTGTTGTAGCTGTTTTTAAAAATGAAAATCCCGTTAGTTTTACACAAATACTTCCAAAAGGAAGTGTTGAAGTTGGATTTTTAATCGCTTTTTTAGGATGGATGCCTGCTCCGTTAGATGTTTCAGTTTGGCAATCATTATGGGCAATAGAAAAACAAAAAGAAGTTGGAACAGAATTTAACACCAAACAATCCATCTTCGATTTTAATATAGGATTTTTTGCTACGCTATTTTTAGGAATATGTTTTCTAGCCTTAGGTGCATTGGTTATGTTTAATTCTGGAGAAACTTTTAGCGGAAGTGCTATTAAATTTTCTAACCAACTAATTAGCTTATACACCCATAATTTAGGTGAAAATATGCACGTTTTTATAGGTATAGCAGCTTTTACAACTATGTTTAGCACTACTATTACCACCTTAGATGCATCACCCAGGGCTATGACAAAAACGGTAGATTTACTCACAAAAAAATCTTACAAAAAAATGTATTGGTTTTGGATTAGCTTTTTAGCCATTGGCACTATTTTTATTTTAATCTTTTTTATGTCAAAAATGGGAAGTCTTATAAAAATTGCTACTATTCTTTCTTTTTTAACAGCACCGTTTTTTGCCATTTTAAACTTTATTTTAATTTCAAGTAAGCATACACCAAAAAAATGGAGGCCTTCTTTAGGATTAAAAATCTTAAGTTGGGGAGGCATTTTATTTTTAATCGGATTTAGTATTTGGTATCTTTCTATTTTGTAAATTCTTTGTATTTTTGCAGTCAATTTCAAAGAAATGTCTAAAGAAACTATAACAACTAATAAAATACACAAACCAAAATGGTTACGTGTAAAATTACCCGTTGGAAAAAAATATACAGAACTAAGAAACGTTGTAGAAAAATACAAACTTAATACGATTTGCACTAGCGGTAGTTGCCCAAATATGGGAGAATGTTGGACTGAAGGAACTGCTACTTTTATGATTTTAGGTAATATTTGTACACGTTCATGCGGATTTTGCGGAGTAAAAACTGGCAGACCAGAAACGGTAGATTGGGAAGAACCAGAAAAAGTAGCTCGGTCAATTAACCTTATGAAAATTAAGCACGCAGTAATAACCTCAGTTGATAGAGATGATTTAAAAGATGGCGGATCTATTATTTGGGCAGAAACTGTAAATGCAATTAGAAGAGCAAATCCAAATATCACTTTAGAAACATTAATACCTGATTTTCAAGCTAATAAAACAAATATTGATAGAATTTTAGCTGTTGCTCCTGAAGTAATTTCTCATAATTTAGAAACGGTACGTAGATTAACTCGTGAAGTTAGAATTCAAGCGAAATACGACAGAAGTTTAGAAGTTTTAAAATATATGAAAGATAAAGGTCAGCGTAGAACCAAATCTGGAATTATGCTCGGGCTCGGCGAAACAGAAGCTGAAGTTATTGAAACCATGCAAGATTTAGCAAATGCTAAAGTAGATATTATTACTATTGGACAATATTTACAACCTAGTAAAAAACATTTACCTGTACACGAATTTATAACGCCTGAACAATTTGAAAAATATAAAGAAATTGGTTTAAAAATGGGATTTAGACACGTGGAAAGTAGTGCTTTGGTTCGCTCATCATATAAAGCTCAAAAACATTTATTATAGTAAATAACAGGCTTTAACTTTTAATTAACAAGATGATAATATAGTTGGCACAAGTATTGCAAATTACAAAACAACAAAGAAGTTGTTAATCTTTGTTTTCATAATATAGATTTAGAGTTAATTTAAAAAAACCTTAACCTGATTTTGACCTAAGGATTTACTTTAAATAACTGAAAATCAAAATGTCATTGCGAAAATTATAAACGTAGTGCAATAATTTGAAGCAATCTTTTCATAAAAATGAGATTGCTTCCTCATTTCGCTTTGCTTCATTCATCGCAACGACGTAGCTTGTTGATTTTCTGTACACAACTTGTTTTCTTACATCAAACTCAAGCACTTAATAAGTGCTTTTTTTATTACCAAGATATTACGTTTGATTTATGGTTTTTTAAATAATTATTAGTTTTACTAAAATGCTTATTACCAAACCAATATCCTCTATTAGCACTTAAAGGTGAAGGATGACCACTCGTTAAAATACAATGTTTTTTGTGGTCAATTAAAACCGATTTCTTTTTGGCAAATCCACCCCAAAGTAGAAAAACTACGTTCTCTTTTTTGTCAGAAATTAAAGAAATTACATCATCTGTAAATTGCTCCCATCCTCCTTTCTGATGAGAACCCGCTTGATGAGCTCTGACAGTTAACGTTGCATTTAAAAGTAAAACACCTTGTTTTGCCCATCGTTCTAAATTTCCACTTTTTGGATAAGGAATATGCAAATCGGTTTCAATTTCTTTAAAAATATTAATTAATGACGGCGGATGAGCAACTCCTTCAGGAACTGAAAAACAGAATCCGTGAGCTTGTCCTTCTCCGTGATAAGGATCTTGACCAATAATAACTACTTTTAAATCATTAAATGAACATAAATTAAAAGCATTAAATATCTGATTTCCTTTAGGATAGCAAGTATTGGTAGCGTATTCATTTTTCACAAAATCGGTAAGATTTTTAAAATAAGGTTTCTCAAATTCATCTTTTAATAAAGGTTGCCAACTTTCAGCTATTTTAACATTCATTAGTGGTTAATTAAGTTAATTGTATATTTTTGTGTAATCTTTCAAAAGTAGTATTTTTTATGAGTATCATTTCAGAAAAAACTTTAAATGATTTAGAATTTTATACCATTTTAAAACAAGTTGGTGAATTTTGTATTTCCGAACTTGGAAAATCTGCTACGCTACAAATAAAACCTTACGCTAAACTTGAAGATTTAACTATTGAATTACAACGTGTTAATGAATATTTATCTTCTTTTGAAAATGATAATCGTATCCCAAATCATTACTTTGATGCTATTCAAAAAGAAATTCATTTATTAAAAATTGAGAACAGTTTTTTAGAACCAGCTTCCTTTTTAAAAATATTAAATAATACAAATACCATTTCTGAATTACTCCTGTTTTTTAAGAAATTTAAAATCTACTATCCGTTCTTACTCTCTTTTTCAAATACTATTGAATATCTACCAGCAATAGCTGATGCTATTAAAAAAATTATTACTCCTTTTGGAGAAGTAAATGCAAATGCATCATTATCTCTTAAAAATATTAGAATAGATATTAATGTGGTTAGAGGAAAAATTGGAATTAGTTTTAATAAAGCATTGCATAAATACTCCAGTTTAAATTATTTAGATGATATTAAGGAATCCGTAATTGACAATCAGCGGGTTTTAGCGGTACAAGCTATGTATCGTAAAAAAATTAAAGGCACTATTTTAGGCAGTTCAAAAACTGGAAGCATTGTTTATATTGCACCTGAAGCTACCTTACAATTTAGCAATGAATTGCAACATCTACTTTATGAAGAAAAACAAGAAATTATAAAAATATTAAAAGAATTAACAAATACATTAAGACCATCTATTACTGATTTAATTAGTTATCAAAATTATTTAATTGCGTTAGATATTATTGGTGCAAAAGCAAAATATGCAACAACTATAAACGCCTGTTTGCCTAAAATTACAAACACCAAAAAAGTGTTTTTTAAAAATGCCTATCACCCAATTTTATTTGAAAAGAATACTATTCAAAATATAAAAACAATTCCCCAAACACTTGAACTTCATAATGAGCAACAAATTATAGTAATTTCTGGTCCAAATGCTGGTGGAAAAAGCATCACTTTAAAAACCATCGGGTTGTTACAAGTTATGTTGCAAAGCGGACTTTTAATTCCCGTTCATGAACGTTCAAGCACTTACTTTTTTGAAAAAATATTAACCGATATTGGCGATAATCAATCTATTGAAAATCAATTAAGTACTTATAGTTATCGTTTAAAAAATATGCGTAATTTTTTACAAAAATGTAATAGTAGCACCTTATTTTTAATTGATGAATTTGGTACAGGAAGTGATCCTGAGTTAGGTGGTGCTTTGGCAGAAATATTTTTAGAAGAATTTTATAATAAAAAAGCTTTTGGAGTAATTACCACACATTATTCAAATTTAAAAGTTTTAGCCAATGAAATTGAGCATATTGCCAACGCAAATATGCAATTTGATGAAAGGACTTTAGAACCCTTGTTTAAATTGTTTATTGGGCAAGCGGGTAGTTCTTTTACTTTTGAAGTTGCTCAAAAAAATGGAATTCCATTTAGCTTAATTAATAGAGCCAAAAAAAGGGTAACAAACGAAAAAGTGCGTTTAGACAAAACCATTTCTAAGCTTCAAAAAGAACGCAATAAACTTCAAAAAACTTCTGAAAACCTAGAACAAGTTAAATCTGAAGCTTTATTGCATGCCGATAGTTTAAGTTTAAAACATACTAAAGTTCAAGAAAAACTAGAGAATTTTTACGAATTATATACTAACAATCAAAAAATGTTAGTGTATGGAAGAAAACTAAATGAATTATTAAATACTTATTTTCAAACCAATAATAAAAAGCAATTTAATGCTAATTTTGCAAAATGGTTAGCTATTGAAAAAACTAAATATCTAAAAAAGAATCCTGTAAAACCAGCTACAAAAGCTGAAAAAAAGAAAATTAAAGTTATTTTAAAAAAAACAGAAGAAAAGTTAAAAACGGTAGAAAAAGAAGTGCTAATAGCGGTAGAAAAAGTTAAGGAACAAAAAATTATAACCGCAAAAAAGGTTGAAAAACAACGAACAGACTATCATTTTAAAGTAAACGATAAAGTACGAATTATGGATAGTAATGCCTGTGGAACCATAAATAAAATTGAAAAAAAATACGCTTTTATCAACTATGGCTTTTTTACTACTAAAACCACATTGTCAAAATTAGAATTAGTAGAGGCTTCTAAAAAGTAATTTATACCTGTTAAACTTTTCATATATAACTATTTAGATTTGCATCAAATTTAAATATTACTTACATTTATCACGCTAAAATAAAATCATGCTAAATTATTTTAAAGCATTTTCGGTATTTTTAATTTGGGCTTGCATTGCATTGACTTCACATTATTTTATAACATCTCGTCTTTTTAATAAGAAGATTGCTAAATCGACCAAAAAAGTCACTACTATTTATGCGATTACAAATTATAAAAATGATACACTTTTTAGTTTTGATAAAGCTTTTAAAATTCAAAAAAATAATTCTGATATATTAAATTTAAAAGATTTCACTTTGCTTTTTGATTCTATAAAATCGTATTTGAAAAATCATTACGATAATCAATTAATAATTACAGGTTTTTATACTAAAAAAGAAATAGCTACTGCAACTCATAATAATATTGGATTATTACGAGCTAAGAATATAAAATCTTATTTTCAAAACGCTAAAATCAATAATTATCAACTTAAAATTTTAAGTGAAGTTAAAAACAACTTATTTAAAAATAACACAAACACTTCAGGAATAAATTTGAAAATTGAAACTATTTCTTCAAAAATATTAGATAGTATTGAAAAAACCATGAGCAATAAACGGCTATATGTCGATTTCAATAACAATCAACTAATTGAGAATAAGTCTATTACAAATTATGTAAATCTTTTAAAACAATACCTTAAAAAGCATCCACACAAAACCATCTATATAACTGGACATACTGATAACAATGGGTACTATCAAAACAACTTAATTATAGGATTGAACAGAGCTAATTTGGTAAAAAATTACTTTAACCTAAATGGAATTGATAATTCAAAAATAGTAACTTTATCAAAAGGCGAATCTGAACCTATTGCAGATAAAAATACTTTAGAAGGAAAAGCAAAAAACCGGAGAATAGAAATAGAAATTAACTAATAAAAAAATGGAACTATCTATGTTTTTAAATACAACTTTTTGGCAACTTTTTGAGCTGTTTATTTGGTTGCTTGGAGCGTTTTTAATTGGCTTATATTTTGGTAAAATGATTTCAGCAAAAAAAGAAATTAAACCTAAAAACCAACATTTTAAGAAAGAAGAATTAAAAATATTGGAAACTAAACCTAAAATTAGAGCTACAAAAACTTTTGAACGTGGAGGAAAACAATTGGTGTATAGCGTACCAAATAAATACCTAGATAAAGGTTTAAATTTTGATAGAATTGGTATTGCAAATAAAAATGATAAAAATAATTTAAAGCTCATTAAAGGAATTGGGACAACTATTGAACTAAAATTAAATAAATTAGGAATTTATACTTTTGAACAAATTAGTAATTTTAACAGTGCTGATATTAATAAAATTACAAGTGAATTAAAATTTTTTCCAGGCAGAATTGAACGAGATGATTGGGTTGGACAAGCGTTTCATCTTATCATTAGCATTCATAAAAAAAGACAAAATTAATTATGTTCATACCTTTCCATTTCTCTATCATAAAAAGCACTTGCTAATTCAATTAATACTGCAACCTCACTTTCTAATTCTTCTTCATCTGCATTAGAAAATTCTTCTAACCATTCAATTTCATCATCCTTTAAATTAATTATAAATCTTGGAAATTCAGTATGAATTATAAATATATCTTCTTTAAAATCAGTATTATCTCCCAATAAAAATTTAGGTAAGTTCATGTTTTTCTTTTATTAATTTATTCGACAAATAATTAAATCTAAAAAACAACATTATTGCCGAAGAAGTTAGTGCTGTTAATAATCCTATCCAAATACCAAAAGTACCTAAATTAAAAACAGTTGCCAAATAATAACTAATAGGAAATCCAATAACCCAGTAAGCAATAAAGGTTAAAATTGAAGGAATATTAACATCTTGCAAGCCTCGTAATCCACCCAATATAACGGCTTGCAAACCATCAGAAATTTGAAAAAATCCTACAATTACTAGTAATCCTGAAGCAATTTTTATAACTTCTGAATTACTAGTAAAAATCCAAGGAAGATCATTTTTTAATAACATGAATCCTATTGAAAAACCAAACATTATAAAAATTACTAAAATAAAATTTGAAAAAGCAATTCGCCTTAATTCTTTAAAATTTCCTAATCCCTTTTGGTTTCCAACTCTAATTGTTGCGGCAACACCAAGCCCCACAGCTACCATAAATGTTGTAGAAGCTAATTTTAAAGCAATTTGATTTGCAGCTTGTGGCAACGCTCCAAATGTACCCGCCAACAAAACTGAGGAAGTAAATAAACCAACTTCAAACAACATTTGTAAAGCCGTTGGAAAACCTAAACTTATAATTTTATTAAATACGCTACGTTTAATCTCTTTTAATTTTAAAAGGTGCATATATGGAGCAAATTTGGCTTTATATTTTAAAACCAAATAAAGAAAAATTACCATTACAATTCTTGAAACCAAAGTTCCTATTGCAGCACCAACCAATTCTAATCTTGGAAAAATCCAAAATCCATAAATTAAAGCAAAATTCAAGCTAATATTAACTACATTAGTTAAAATAGTAGCATACATTGAATATTTTGTTTGCGATAATCCATCGGCAAACTGTTTTAATCCTTGAAATAGCATTAATGGAATCATAGAAATAGCTACAATTTCAAAATAAGGAACTGCTAATTTTACTACTTCTTCGGGTTGGTCTAAATGAAATAATATGGGTTCTAATATCAATAATAAAATGTACATCACAATTCCAATTATAGTCATTAAAATAACTCCATGTTGAAAAATACTTCTACTCTTTTTCTCGTCATTTTCACCGTCTGATTCGGCTATTAAAGGAGTAATTGCAAATGAAAACCCTATTCCAATAGAAAGTGCAATAAAAACCAAACTATTCCCTAAAGAAGTCGCTGCTAATTGTACCGGTCCCAACCTACCCACCATAACATCATCCATTAAGCCTACTAATAAATGTCCCAAAGAACCCATCATTATTGGGGTAGCTAATTTTAAATTGTTTTTAAATTCTGATGAATATTTTGAAAATTTCAATATGTATTTTTTCTGCGAATATACAAGATTAAATATTCATTCTATGATTAAAAATAGTACCATAAAAAAAACTTATAACCACATAAAATTATAAAATAAGACATCTTTTAAAAAAAACTATATTTGATTACTTTTGTGTATATAAAAATTAATAATCACCCGTTGTGTATTATGATAAAGTTTCGTCAATTCGAGTGAATTTTAGCCTTTCTAGGCTTAAAATTAGTATCGAGAATAGGTTTTTTAGTTAGAGACAATCGTTCTCGATACAATTTTTTATCAAAAATTACTCGAACTGACGTAACAATAGGTTTAAAAAGTTAAAATGCACAATGGGTTAATAATCATTTAAAACATATAAAAATGGCAGTATTAGTAGGTAAAAAAGCCCCTAAGTTTAGTGCACAAGCAGTAATTAACGGAAATGAATTTGTTGAAAATTATTCAATAGACCAATTTGAAGGTAAAAAATATGTAGTTTTATTTTTCTACCCAAAAGATTTTACATTTGTTTGTCCAACAGAATTATTTGCTTTTCAAGAAAAATTAGCTGAATTTGAAAAAAGAAATGTACAAATAGTTGCTGCATCAACAGATACAGAACAATCTCACTGGGGTTGGTTACAAATGCCTAAAAACCAAGGTGGAATACAAGGCGTTACTTACCCAATTGTAGCTGACACAAATAAAACTATTTCTAAAAATTATGATGTATTAGCAGGTGATTATTATTATGATGATAATGATGAATTACAGGCTGAAGGGGAATTAATCGCTTATCGTGGTTTATTTTTAATAGATAAAGAAGGTATTGTTCGTCATCAAATTGTAAACGATTTACCTTTAGGAAGAAATGTTGATGAAGCTCTTAGAATGGTAGATGCATTACAATTTACTGAAGAACATGGTGAAGCTTGTCCTGCAAACTGGAGTTCTGAAAAAGAAGGATTAAAAGCAACTCATGAAGGTGTTGCAGATTATTTATCAAAACACTAACTAAATCAAAAATAAAAATTGTAAAAACTCTCGATTTTATTCGGGAGTTTTTACTTTTTAAACTAACTTTGATTTTTAATAAAAAAAACTATTATGACTAAAATAACATTAAAAGGAAATCCAATTAAAACTATTGGAAAATTACCAAAAGTAGGAAGCAAAGCTCCTAAATTTAACTTAGTAAAAGCTGATTTATCAAAAGCTAAATTAAAAGATTTTAAAGGTTCAAAATTAATATTAAACATTTTCCCAAGTTTAGACACAGATACTTGTGCCGCATCTGTTAGACGCTTTAACAAAGAAGCTGGTGAATTAGAAAACACAAAAGTATTATGTATTTCTAGAGATTTACCTTTTGCCCAAGCTCGTTTTTGTGGTGCAGAAGGTTTAGATAATGTAATTACATTGTCAGATTTTGTAAAAGGAAAATTTGGAAAATCTTATGGTGCAACTATTAAAACTGGCCCACTTTCCAATTTACTTTCACGTGCCATTGTAATTATAGATGAAGAAGGAAACGTAACTTACACACAACAAGTTCCTGAAATTGTTGACGAACCAAATTATGAAGAGGCCTTAAAAGCCCTTTAAATGAAAAAAGAGCATAATTTTTTTATAGGTAGATTAAAAGCATTTAAATATGCAGCTAAAGGATTTTGGATATTAATTACTACCGAACATAGTATTATTGCTCAACTTATTATTGCATTTATAATAACTATTGTTGGTTTTATAATGCATCTTTCTGCTACCGAATGGATGTTCCAAACATTAGCAATTGGACTTGTTTTGGTAGCAGAATCATTAAATACCGGGATTGAAAAAATGGCAGATTTTGTTCATCCAGATTATCATAAAAAAATAGGACTTATTAAAGATATTTCTGCCGGAGCAGCTTTTATTGCTGCAATAATTGCCACAATTATTGGTTTATTTATTTACATCCCTAAATTTATTTAGTAAATTGATTATTATCTTTTTTATTTTATATTTTTGTGTGATACTTATATAAATGGCAAAAAAGAAAAAAACAATTAAAAAATCAGCTTCAAAACCTCGATTTCAAAAATCAAAAGCGTTTTTTAGAAATAAACAAACTCATACTGTGTTTGGCTTATTTGTAGTTGTATTTGCAGTTTTTTTATTTTTTTCCATAATTTCTTACCTTTTTAATTGGCAACAAGATCAAAGTCAACTTGCCTTTTTTACTAATAAAAACATCACCGTTAAAAATTTATTAGGAAAAATTGGTGCAACCTTAAGTCATTTCTTAATTTATAAAGGCTTTGGAATTTCAGCAATTTATGTTCCTATACTCCTATTATTTTCTGGTATCGCCATTTTAATAAAAGGAAATTTCAAAAAAATAACAAATCTTTGGGGATGGGGAATTTTAGGGATAATTTGGTTTTCTATTTCTTTTGGTTTTTTAGCAAATAAATTATTGGCAGGAGTTATAGGTTTTGAAATAAATAACTATTTACAACAATTTTTAGGGAAAACAGGATTAATATTAACACTACTATTTTTGTTTTTAACTTACTTAGTCATCCGATTTAAAATTACTCCAGAAAAATTTAAAAGAAAAGCTACTTCGTTAGATGAAACAACTATTAATGAAGAAAAAACTATATTACCAAATGAAGAAAACACAACAACTATTGATTTATCTACAAGGGATAAAACAGCATCTTCAAAAATAAATACAGATAAAACTGAAATTCCATTAGATGTAAATTTAGATAGCATTTCTAATACGTCTGAAAATAAGGAGCTTAAAGAAGATGTTGAAATTGATATAGATAAAATTGTAACAGAAGAACAAGTTGGTGAAAATTTAGCAGATAAATTAGTGAAGGATTTTGGAGAGTTTGACCCAACCTTAGAATTAAGCGATTTCAAATTTCCAACCTTAAATCTCTTAAAATCTTATAATGAAAGTATTTCTGTAAATCAGGAAGAATTAGAAATCAATAAAAATAAAATTGTTGAAACCTTAAAAAACTATAACATTGGTATTGCTAGAATTAAAGCTACGGTTGGTCCAACGGTAACTCTATACGAAATTGTTCCTGAAGCTGGAGTAAGAATTTCGAAAATAAAAAATTTAGAAGATGATATTGCATTATCATTGGCTGCTTTAGGAATTAGAATTATCGCTCCAATTCCAGGCAAAGGAACTATTGGTATTGAAGTTCCTAATAAAAACCCAACCATGGTTTCTATGAAATCGGTAATTTCTTCTACAAAATTTCAAAATTCTGAAATGGAATTACCTATCGCTTTAGGAAAAACTATTTCAAACGAAACCTTTGTAGTTGACTTAGCAAAAATGCCACATTTATTAATGGCAGGTGCTACCGGGCAAGGAAAATCCGTAGGATTAAATGCTGTTTTAACTTCATTATTATACAAAAAACATCCTGCTGAAGTTAAGTTTGTATTGGTTGATCCTAAAAAAGTGGAATTAACTTTATTCAACAAAATTGAACGTCATTATTTAGCTAAATTACCTGATACTGATGAAGCTATAATTACGGATACCACAAAGGTAATCAACACCTTAAATTCACTTTGTATTGAAATGGATAATCGTTACGACTTGCTAAAAACAGCCATGGTTCGTAACATAAAAGAATACAATGTTAAGTTTAAATCACGTAAATTAAATCCTGAAAATGGACACCGATATTTACCTTATATCATTTTAATTATTGATGAATTCGCAGATTTAATTATGACGGCTGGTAAAGAAATTGAGACACCAATTGCTCGTTTAGCACAACTTGCCAGAGCTATTGGAATTCATTTAATTGTTGCTACTCAACGTCCGTCAGTAAATGTAATTACTGGAATTATTAAAGCAAATTTCCCGTCAAGAGCTGCTTTTAGAGTAACTTCTAAAATTGATTCACGCACTATTTTAGATTCACAAGGTGCGGATCAATTAATTGGAAGAGGAGATTTATTATATTCAGGAGGAAATGATTTAATTCGTTTACAATGTGCATTTGTTGACACCCCTGAAATAGAAAAAATTACAGATTTTATTGGCTCACAACGTGCCTATACTAACGCCTATTTATTACCTGAATATAGTGGAGAAGAAACTGGCACAAGTCTTGATATTGATATCAGCGAACGCGATAAATTATTCCGAGATGCTGCTTTAATTATAGTTCACGCACAACAAGGTTCTGCTTCTTTATTACAAAGAAAATTAAAGTTAGGTTATAACAGAGCTGGACGAATTATTGACCAATTAGAAGCTGCGGGAATTGTAGGACAGTTTGAAGGTAGTAAAGCTCGCCAAGTATTGGTGCCTGATGAAATAGCTTTAAATAAATTATTAGATTATGGAGAACAATAAAAATAACATCTTTATTAAAATGAGAAAATTACTACCAATTTTAATCCTAAGTTTAGTAAGTTTTGTTGGATTTAGCCAAAATTCAAAAACTGCAAAAGATTTGTTAGATGAAGTTGCAAAAAAAGTGGAAAGCTATAAAAATATTGAAATTGAATTTACACATAATTTAGATAATGTTGATGCTGGCGTTCACCAAGAAACAAGAGGTAAAGTTACTGTTAAAGGTGATTTATATCACTTAAATTATATGGGAACCGAACAAATTTTTGATGGTAAAAAAGTTTATTTAATTGTTAATGAAGATGAAGAGGTAATTATTCAAAATCCAAATAACGAAGACAAAGAATCTCTAACACCATCTAAAATGTTTACCTTTTACAAAAGTGGTTACACCTATACTATGGGCGATTTAAAAACCATAAAAGGAATAAAAATACAATATGTAAATCTTACTCCTATTGATACAAATTCTGATGTGAAAAATATACTAGTAGGTATTGATGTAAAAACGAAACATATTTTTAATGTTATTGAAATTGGAAAAAACAAAACTACCACTACCCTAGAAATTAGATCGTTTAAAACCAATCAAACGTTACCAGATAGTCTTTTTACTTTTAATCTAAAAAAGTATAGAGACCAAAAAAATTATACTATTTCTGAGCCTAAATAAAAATATTGAAAATACTTGACAAATACATTTTAAAAAGTTTTTTACAACCTTTTTTAGCTACATTTTTTGTAGTTCTTTTTGTTTTGGTAATGCAAGCACTTTGGTTGGCTTTTGATCAAATTGCAGGCAAGGGAATTGATCTATTTTTCATTCTAAAATTTTTAGGTTATTTAGGTTTAATACTTACACCAACAGCTTTACCAATAGGAATTCTTCTTTCTTCAATTATGGCTCTTGGTAATCTCTCTGAAAATTATGAAATGGCTGCAATTAAATCCGCAGGTGTTTCTCTAAAAAGAGTTATTAAACCTCTTATTTTTTTAACATTAATGCTTAGTGCATTAAACTTCGTTTTTCTAAATAACATCTACCCTTGGGCAACGCTTAAACAAAAGAATTTATACTTAAATATGAAGAAGAAAAAGCCAGCATTAGCGTTGGTTGCTGGCACATTTAATACGGAAATTCCTGGTTATAGTATAAAATTTGATGAAAAATATGGAAAAGAAAAAAATCTTCTTAAAAATGTACAAATTGCAGATTTAACTAAAGGTAGAGGAAAAATCAAAGTAATTACAGCAAAAAAAGGAATTATTTCAACAGAACCAGGAAGTAAGTATTTAACGCTAACCCTTGAAAATGGGAAATACTATGAAGACAATATCAAAAGGGTAATGACTCGAAAAGAAAGAAATAAAATGCCATTTACAAATGCAAGTTTTGACAAATACACTATTAATATTGACATTTCTTCTTTTAATGATACTAGTTTAAATGATGAAAAAATCAAACAACATCATGGTATGTTAAGCATTAAACAATTAGATTCTATTTCAAAAGATCAAAAGAAAAAATATGATGAATATATACTAAACAGAACTAAAATATTCAACAAAACTATTGATGCTAGTAATATGCATAAATATCCTGACTCTTTAATTGACAAGGAAATAAGTTACCCTATTCTTGATAATTTTGTTACAAAAAATAAGAGTATAGTTTTAGAAGAAGCCCTTAGAAAAGTTAATAGAGTTATAGAAAGAAATGACGTTAGAAGAAAAGGATTTAAAGATCGTAGAAAATTATTAAATTTATACGACTTTGAACTTAATCATAGATTTGCATTTTCACTAGCTTGTATCGTATTATTTTTTATTGGAGCTCCTCTAGGTTCCATTATTAGAAAAGGAGGGTTTGGAGTTCCTATGATATTTGCAATTATTATATTTGTAATTTACTTTTTTATTACACAATTAGGTAAAAATTTAGCTGAAGAAAGTGCTATTTCAGCACAAATTGGTAGTTGGCTAGCAACTTTTATTATGCTTCCTGTTGGCATTTTACTAACAAGAAGAGCGACTAAAGGAATGGGTATTTTTAATATAGATGCAGTATTTGATAAAATTAAAACACTGTTTAAAAGAATAAGGAAAACATAAAATGGATAACATGAAAACGGTAGAAAGCAGCTTTAAATTAAATACAATTAAAGAAGCTATTGATGACATTAAGAATGGAAAAATTGTAATTGTTGTTGATGATGAAAACAGAGAAAACGAAGGAGATTTTGTTGCTGCTGCGGAATTAGTAACTCCAAACTTAATTAATTTTATGGCAACCCACGGAAGAGGATTAATTTGTGCTCCAATTACCGAAAGTCGCTCTAAAGAATTACAACTAGATTTAATGGTTGGACTAAATACCGACCCTTTAGGAACTGCTTTTACAGTATCTATAGATTTTCATGGCAAAGGAGTAACCACAGGTATTTCAGCTAAAGACCGTGCAACTACGGTAAAATCATTAACAGATCCAAAAACAAAACCTCACGATTTAAGTCGACCTGGTCATATATTTCCTCTAAAAGCTAGAGATGGCGGTGTTTTAAGACGAACAGGACATACTGAAGCTGCAACCGATTTAGCAAAATTAGCTGGTTTGCATCCTGCGGGAGTAATTGTTGAAATTATGAATGCTGATGGTACTATGGCACGCTTACCTCAGCTTTTTAAAATTGCCAAAGAATTTAATTTAAAAATTATTTCTATTGAAGATTTAGTGGAATATAGAATGCAAAACGATTCGCTAATTGAACTTTGTGAAGATTTTAATTTAAATACTCGATTTGGAGAATATCGACTTAGAGCGTATAAACAAACCACCAATAATCAAGTTCATTTAGTTTTAAGTAAAGGAGAAATTTCTAAAGGAGAAGAAATTTTAGTAAAAGTCAATTCAGCCTTAGTTAATAATGATATTTTAGGAACGCTAACTAAAAATCCAGATCATAAATTAAAACGTGTTTTTGAAGCTATTAACAAAGAAGGAAAAGGTGCAGTTGTTTTTATTAATCAAGAAAATCAATCTTACGACTTAATAAATCGATTAGAAATAGTTAAAAAAAGTCAAAAAGAAAATATGCCATATACCCCAAATATTAAAATGGATGAAAAAGATTTTGGTATTGGAGCTCAAATATTAAGAGCTATTAATATTACCAAATTACGTGTTCTCTCAAACGCAACTACCTTTAGAAAACGTGTTGGAATGACGGGTTACGGACTTGAAATTATGGAATACGTAACTTATTAATTTGTAAATTTAACTTATGAAAAAATTGTTGTTCTTTTTTATTTCTTTTTGGTTAATTGGTTGTAATAATCAAACCTCTAAAAAGAATAAGGATATTATTACTTCAACTGCAAATTACACCTTAAATGGCACTATTGATTTTGATGCTACAACGGTTTATTTAAATAAAATAAGAAATGATTCGCTGTTTAAAATAGATTCTTCATCCATAAATAATAAAAAATTCAGTTTTAAAGGAACTATTATTTCTCCAGAACGATTTGCACTTACTTTTAAAAAAAAATTACCTGTAGTAATTATAATTTTAGAGCCTAAAGATTTTTCTGTTTTTATAAAAAAGAAGGCTTTTAACGACCCAAAAATAATAG
This sequence comes from Lutibacter sp., assembly GCF_021647475.1. Classification (GTDB taxonomy): domain Bacteria; phylum Bacteroidota; class Bacteroidia; order Flavobacteriales; family Flavobacteriaceae; genus Lutibacter. The sequence goes on along the minus strand of NZ_JAKIUR010000028.1, from coordinate 19,671 downwards.
GATCTCCTTTAAACACGCTGTTACTGAGTTATAAAAATACAGCAAAAGGTATTTTTAAAAATATTGATTATTTGTATCCTCAGTTTCAAAAAGCTAGGCTTGAAAATGATGTTTTAAAACTTCAAGAAATAAAACAAAAAATGGAAAGTATTGAAAGTGGATTTACAAATTATAGTTATCAATTTATAAAACATCATAAAAATTCTTATGTAGCAGCAATGTTATTAGCAGATCATTTAAAAACTACTAAAATTGACACTTTCAGAATTAAAGAAACCTATAATTTATTGCCAAAAAAAATTCAAAATTCAATTGATGGAAAACATGTTGCAAATTGGATAAAACTACATTAAAAAGCTTAAATTAGTTTCTGTTGGAATTTCTAATGGAGATTTATTCTTTTGAAATAATCTAGCGTGTAAATTCCCTTTTAAAATTACTTGATTACCAGTAACTTCTAACCAACTTCCTTCCCGTAAACCCAAAACAGCAATCGTATTAAAACAATGAAATTCTTTTATCCGAGTTTCTCTAGTTTCTCCCATATGCTTTGAATCTGTATCAGCATCTAAATAATGTGGATTCAAATTAAAATTTAAAAATCCGAAGGATTGAAAAGTTGGCGGATATACAATAGGCATATCATTTGTATTTTGAATGGTAATTCCAGTAACATTACTTCCAGCACTTGTTCCAAAATAAGGAATACCATTTTCAACTACATTTTTAATTACGGGCAACACTTTTTTTTCATACATTGTTTTTAACAATAAAAAGGTATTTCCTCCTCCAATAAAAATTCCTTTAGCATTATTAACGGCATCTACTTCATTAGTAAATTCGTGAATTCCAACTACATTAATATTAATTTTTTCAAAAGCGGATTTAGCTTTTTCAGTATATTCTTCAAAAGTTAAACCACTTGGACGAGCGTACGGAATAAACAATATTTCTTGTATTCCTTTAAAATGCACCGATAATTCTGGTAAAATATATTCTAAATATTCTTTACCGTGAACAGTAGAAGTACTAGCAATAATTAATTTTTTCATGTGCTACTAATATTTTTATAAATGTACAATTTAAGCTCCTTTAACAAAAATTTATGTACTTCTTAATACAATTTTAAGATATCATTAGTTTTATTTGTTTTAATGAAAACCATAAATGTATTTTTATTGTTCTTATTTGTTGTTTTAAATTGCTATACCCAACAACATCAAAAAACCATCACTGGCAAACTTTTAAATTATCAAAAACCTATTAACGATGTTGCTGTGTTAAATTTAAACACCAAAACAGGAACTATAAGTAATGATAATGGTAAGTTTACTATTATGGTAAAATTAAACGATACTTTGCTAATTACGTCTATTCAATATCAAACAAGAAAAATGGTAATTACAAAAAAAATAGTAGATTCATTTAAACCTATTATAATCCAATTAATACCTTCTGTTACTATTTTAGAAGAAGTATTTGTACATAGAAAAATAACAGGAGATTTAGTTTTAGACAGTAAAAATACCCCAAAAGACAAAACTCCTAAACCCAATTTTACAATTACTAAAGCTGAAATTAGCGGCTTTTCATTAAAATATTCAACTTCTAATTACACTAAACCCCCAAATGCAGAAGCTTTTACAAATCCTATACAAATGTATGGCGTTGGTGGAGGTGCAAGTATTCCTGATGAAAGATATGAAAAGTATTTAAAATCTAAAAAATTAATTCATCAAAAAAAAGATTTCCCAACTAAAATTGTAACAACTTTAGGGCTACCCTTTTTTATAAATGAGTTGAAAATTCCCAAAGAAAAAATCAATAACTTTTTAACTTATTGCGAGTATAAAAATATCATAGAAAAATATTACAACCACCAATTATTAGAAGTTATAAAAATATTGCAAGATGAAAGTAAATCCTATCATGAAATTAAAAATTAATAAAGCTCCATTTGTTTTTTTTATTTTAACATTTGTTATAAGTATTTCAAATGCTCAAAACAATCGTATTAAACTTAATGGATTAGTAAAATATGATTCCATTAAATTACAGGACATAAATATTAAAAACAAAGCCACAAATTTTGGAACTTCAAGTAACAAAAATGGACATTTCACAATTTATGCAAAAAAAGGGGATTCTATTTTATTTTCTTCTGTTGTTTATGAAGATAGAATTATAAAAATTTCAGATACACACATAAATGCAAAAAAAATGATAATTTACTTAGAACCAGACTATTATCAATTAGATGAAGTAATGCTAAACAAACAAATTAGTATTGATTGGAGCAATGCATCCGTTACACCTGGAACTGTTTTTAATGCTGATGAAATATCTAGTAAAAAACCACCCGATGCTCGTAAATTTACAGATCCAAATGCCAACGCTGGTGGTTTAAATCCTACTGCCTTATTTATGCAACTCACAAAAAAGGCTAGATTAAAAAGAAAAAAAAGAAAACTAGAAGCACATAAAAACCAATTATTAAAACAAGAATTTTCAACAACTATTAGAAATTTATATGGTAATGATTTTTATATAAAATCACTAACCATACCTGAGGAAAAAATAAATATATTTTTAGATTATTGCCAAGCAAACGGTTTAAATGAATATTATTTAAGTGATGAATTTATTATAAAAGATTTCCTTATTAAACAAGCTATAAAATTTAACACTCTAAGCAATTAACTTTAAAAAAATTATTAATTTTATTTTGCTTTTCGTTAATTAGCAACCTAAATGTTATAAATGAAAAAACTCAACTATCTACTATTTTTAGTATTAATTCCATTATTTGCATTTACACTACACAAATATTATGTAAGTTTAACTGAAATTGAATATGTTGAAGCACAAAAATCTATACAAATAATTTCAAATATTTTTATTGATGATTTAGAGGGTGAAATGGATAAAAAATACCATAAAACCTTTAATATTGGCACAAAACAAGAAGTTGATAGTATCAATTTTTATTTTAAAAAATATTTACATCAAAATTTTCATATTACTATTAATGACAGTATTAATAAATACAATTATATTGGAAAAGAATATGAAGATAATATTGTGCATTTTTATTTAGAAATACCTAATATTCAAAAACTTAACAGCATTCAAGTTGTAAATACATCATTATTTCAAAGTTTTGAAAATCAACAAAACATTATAAAAATTAAAGTGAAAGGTTTTAATAAAACTTTTTACTTAACTAGAAACAATGATAAAGGTTTGTTAAAATTTTAATATAAATTTAACCTTCTTACAAAAATTATTACTTTAGATTAAATAAAATCAAACAAAAATTAACCATGTTCAAAAAAACAATCCATTTTATTGTTATTTCTTTAATTTCAACAATGCTTTTTGCTCAAACTACTGAACAAAAAAATCCTGTTAAAAAAGGACATTATAATATTAGCAAGTTTAAACAATTAAAACAGGAATTACCTACTCCAAATAATCAACATACTGCTTCTGGAGCTCCAGGTTATGAATACACACAGCAAAAAGTGGATTATAAAATGAATATTATTTTAGATGATGAACATCAAAAAATATTTGGAGAAGAAACCATTACGTATCATAATAATTCAAAAGATAATTTAGAATATTTGTGGGTGCAGTTAGATCAAAATATGCGTGCTCCAAATTCCAAAACTCCAGATATAAATGGTGGAGGACCAGGCGTTTTATATTCTCCGTCAAAATTTACAAAATCATTTATGGGGAAACCTTTTCAAGGTGGTATTAATTTAGATTATGTCAAAAATTCAGATGGTACTCCGCTAAGTTATACGGTAAACCAAACGATGATGCGAATAGATTTACCAAAACCTTTAGCAGCAGGTGCTACCTTTAATTTTAAAATTAAATGGTGGTATAATATTAATGATTACATTGCTCTACAAGGCAGATCAGGCTATGAACCATTTCCTGACGGAAATAAAATTTATATAATTGCACAATTTTTTCCTCGTTTAGCAGTGTATAATAATGTTGAAGGTTGGCAAAATATGCAATTTTGGGGGCGTAGCGAATTTGCTTTAGAATTTGGTGATTATGAAGTTTCAATCACTACTCCTAAAGATCATATATTAAATGCCACTGGGGTACTTCAAAATCCAAAGGAAGTTTTTACAAAAAAACAATTTAAAAGATACGAAGAAGCAAAAAAATCCTTTGATAAACCTTTAGTTATTGTTACTCAAGAAGAAGCTGAAAAAGCTGAAATGGGACACGCTAAAAAAACAAAAACTTGGAAATTTAAAGCTAAAAATGTTAGAGATTTTGCATTTGCATCTTCCCGTAAATTTATTTGGGATGCAATGGCTGTTGATATGCATGGAAGAACGGTAATGGCCTACTCATTATATCCAAAAGAAGGAAATCCACTTTGGGGAAAACATTCAACTAAAGTTGTTGCCAATACCTTAAAAGTATATTCTGAACATACTATAGATTTTCCTTATCCACAAGCTACTTCAGTAAATGCCAAGCGTCAAGGTATGGAATATCCTATGATTTGTTGGAATTATGGAAGACCAAAAGCTGATGGAACTTATACCGATAGAACAAAACATGGAATGATTGGAGTTGTAACCCATGAAGTTGGTCACAACTTTTTTCCTATGATTATTAATTCAGATGAGCGACAATGGACTTGGATGGATGAAGGCCTTAATTCGTTTGTACAAATTTTAGCAGAAAAAGCATACGATAAAAATTTCCCAATTTCTCGTGGTTTACCTAAACAAATTACAGGGTATATGAAAGGAGATCAATCTAGAATAGCACCAATCATGTCTCAAGGTGATAATGTTTTTAATTTTGGTTCTAATGCTTATGCCAAGCCAGCAGCAGGATTATATATGCTACGACAAACTATTATGGGACCTAAATTATTTGACAAGGCTTTTAAAACTTATGCAAAACGTTGGGCTTTTAAACATCCAACTCCTGCTGATTTTTTTAGAACAATGGAAGATGCCTCCGCTATGGATTTAGATTGGTTTTGGAGAGGCTGGTTTTACACCACAGGTAGCAATGATATTGGAATTAAATCAGTAAAAAAATACTATGTTACCAATAAACCAACCAAACGAGCACAAAATATGGCAAAAAGATATGGAATTACAATAGATCAATTACCTCCTGCCTTATATTTAGTTTCTGAAGATAGCGATGAGTTTACGAAAGAAATGAAAACTAATAAACCCAAAGATTTTCCTTTGTTAAAAAATTATATCAATAAAAACTTTACACCTCAAGAACAAAAAACATTAAAAACACCTAAATATTTTTATGAATTAACTTTTGAAAAACCTGGTGATTTGGTAATGCCAATTATTGTTGAATTTCAATATGAAGATGGTACAAAAGAACGCAAACAATATCCTGCTCAAATATGGAGATTAAATGATAAAGAAGTAACCAAGGTTTTTCCGTCTGCAAAAGCGATAAAAAAGATTGTAATTGATCCAGATAATGAAACTGCAGATGTTAATTTAAAAAATAATAGCTGGCCTAAAAACACTGAATCTAAATTCGATAAATTTAAAAAGCAACGTATTAAAAGTTAATAAATTAAAAGAGAAAAAAGTGGTTTAAACCATAAAATTTCGTCAACCTGAACTTGTTTCAGGTTCTTATTCAAATTAACTATTGGCATTATGAACCTGAGTTCAATGCAAGAAAATAAATACCGGACTGAAAATCAATAAGCTACGTCATTGCGATAAATGAAGCAAAGCGAAATGAAGAAGCAATCTCATTTTTATGAAAAGATTACTTCAAATTATGGCACTACATTTATAATTTTCGCAATAACATTTTGATTTTCAGTTATTTAAATTAAATCCTTAGGTCGAACTCAGGTTATGAGATTCTGAAACGAGCCTGTCTTGCCGACAGGCTCGTTTCAGAATGACGGTTTTAATATTTTTTATGAAATTATTTCAATTTTAAAATCTTGTAAAAGTACAGAAAAGTTTTGTTGCGAAAACTTTGCTCCTTTCATTTTATTTATTGCCGGATTAATACTAAAATTAAACGCCGAGCTAAAATCAGCTAAAGACAAATCAGCTTCTTTAAAAATAGTTTCTGCTAAATCTACATTTTCAAAAACTGCATTGGTTAAATTAGTTTCGGTGAAATCAACTTCAATTAATTTACAATCTTTAAAATGAATTCCTTTAAGGTTCAATTTATAAAAAGAAGAAATGTTTAAATAACAATCCTTAAAATTAAAGGATAAAAGAAATTTATCACATTCATTAAATTGTATTCCTACTAATTTACAACTCTTAAAAGTTACATTTTTTAAAGCGGTATTTTTTAAATTAGCATTACTAAAATTACAAGAAATAAATTCGCATTCAGTAAAAGAACTGTTAGACAAATCTACATTTACAAAAGCACAATTTATAAAAGTACAAGTATCATATTCGGCTTTTTCAAATTTTTTAACTGAAAAATTAACTTTTTCATAAGTTTCATCATCAAAAAATAAATCCTTCATGTTAAAATTTACACTTTTGGCTTTCTATACATTAAGTAAAAACCAAGAATTATTAAAGGAATACTTAATATTTGACCTGTATTTAAAATCCATTGAGCTCTATCTTCCACTTGGGGTGCTTTAAAGAATTCAACAAAAAACCGTACAGTCCAAAGTAATACAAAAAACAGTCCAAAAATATAACCTAATTTTTCTTTTTTATCAGTTTTCCAATACACAAACCATAGAATTAAAAAGATAATTAAGTAACTAACTGATTCATAAATTTGTGTTGGATGACGAGGAAAATTTTCTCCTAATTTTTCAAATATAAATCCGTAATTAGAATGTGTTGGCTTCCCAACAATTTCTGAATTCATCAAATTTCCTATTCTAACAAATATTGCACCAGCAGCTACAGGAATAGAAATTCTATCTAAAATATATAATATTGGTTTTTTAAGTACTTTTTTACTATACAAATACATTGCTATTACAACACCAATTACCGCACCATGACTAGCTAAACCAGCATAACCTGTGAATTTAAATGGATTAAACCTAAATGGTAAAATTACTTCTAAAGGATGATGAATTAAAAATTGAGGATCATAAAATAAAAAATGTCCTAACCTTGCTCCTGCCAATGTTGAAATTACTGCATACATAAATAAGGAATCTAATTTTTCTAACGGAATTTTATCGTTGATAAAAATCTTTTTCATTAAATATAAACCTAAGCTAAACGCTATAACAAACATTAAACTGTAATAACGAATTGCAAGCGGACCAATTTTAAATAATATGGGTGATGGATTCCAGTTGATGGATAATAAAATCATATTTTATCTATTTATTTTTTATGTTGATGTTGATGTTGATGTTGTGCTAATTCTTCTTTTGTAGGAACTGGATCATAACCACTTCCGCCCCAAGGATGACAACTTCCTATTCTTTTTATAGCCAACCAACCTCCGGTAAAAATACCGTGCTTTTTTAAAGCCTCAATGGTATAATGTGAACAAGTTGGCGAATAGCGACAACTTGATGGTATAAGAGGCGAAATTGCTGCCTGATAAAACCTAACCAAGACAATAAATGGTAATGCTAATATTTTTGTAAAGCTTTTCAATTTAATTTATAATAAATGTAGTTCCGTCCTTACCGTCTTTTAATTGAATACCTATAGCCAACAATTCATCTCTAATTTTATCAGATAATGCCCAATTTTTATTTGCACGTGCTTCATTTCTCATTGTAATAAGTAATGCTACAACTCCAGAAATTTTTGAAGAATTATCATCACTTGTTTCATTTTGCAATCCTAAAATATCAAACACAAATGTTTTAATTGTTATTTTAAAATCCTTTAAATCTTCTTCATTCAAAGTGTCATCACCTAATTTTAACAAATTAATATATTTTACTGCTTCAAATAGTTGTGCAATTAAAACCGGACTGTTAAAATCGTCATCCATAGCCTCATAACATTTTTGTTTCCAGCTATTTATATCAATACTTGATGTTTTATTTGCCGTAATGTTTTCTAATTGATTTACAGCTTCCATTAATTTTAAAAACCCTTTTTCTGAAGCTTCTAAAGCATCATTTGAAAAATCTAAAATACTTCTATAATGAGCTTGCATCATAAAAAATCGAAGTGCACTTGGTGAAAATGCCTTTTTCATTAATTTATTTTCACCGGTAAATATTTCATTTGGCAAAATATAATTTCCTGTTGATTTTGACATTTTTTGACCGTTTAAAGTCAACATATTGGCGTGCATCCAATAATGAACGGGGTTTACATTGTTACAAGCTTTAGATTGTGCAATTTCACATTCATGATGCGGAAATTTTAAATCCATTCCGCCACCGTGAATATCAAATGTCTTACCTAAGTATTTAGTACTCATTGCCGTACACTCTAAATGCCACCCTGGAAAACCATCACTCCAAGGTGAAGGCCACCGCATAATATGAGATTCTTCCGCTTTTTTCCAAAGTGCAAAATCTTGTGGATTTTTCTTTTCAGATTGTCCATCTAAATCTCTAGTATTTTGGATAGAATCTTCTATTTTTCTTCCTGATAAAATTCCGTAATGTTCCGTTTCATTATATTTTAACACATCAAAATAAACCGAACCATTTACAACATACGCCAATCCTTTATTTAAAATAGTTTTAATAATTTCTATTTGATCAATAATATGCCCCGTTGCAGTAGGTTCAATACTTGGTGGAATATTATTAAGTTTTTGTAAAATATTATGAAAATCTAGTGAATAACGTTGCACTACTTCCATAGGTTCAATTTTTTCTAAACGTGCTTTGGTAGCAATTTTATCTTCGGTTCCATCATCCGTTAAATGCCCAGCATCTGTAATATTACGAACATATCTAACTTTATATCCTAAATGTTTTAAATAACGGAATACCAAATCAAAACTCATAAAAGTTCGAACATTACCAAGATGAACATTGCTGTAAACCGTTGGACCACAAACATACATACCCACGTGACCTTCTAAAATTGGCTTAAAAATTTCTTTAGATTTACTTAACGAATTGTATATTTTTAACTGATTGGTTTTGTATAATTCCATTAAAATTAAATTGAATTTGAGGCTGTAAAGATAGTAAAATTATAGAATGTTAAAACCTAATAATTCACTAAATATAAGTTCAAAATTATAGCATTTCAGTATAAAAAGTTAAAAGTATTTAACCCGTTGTGCATTATAACTTTTTAAACCTACTGTTGTCAATAGTAGTATTTTTTGATAAAAAATGGTATCGAGAACGGCTGTTTTTAATTAAAAACCCTATTCTCGATACTAATTTTAAGCCTAAAAAGGCTAAAATTCACTCGAATTGACGAAATTTTATCATAATGAATAACGGGTAAGTATTTACTATTTCAACATTATTTTAGAAGTTTAAAGTTTAATTGAAATAAAAAATTAATTTTACAAAAACAAAAACCGTAAATTCATAGCAATTATTTATATCCTATTTTAAATGCAAAAAACAGTAAAAGAAACCACAACCACTTGTATTGTAATTCCTTGTTATAATGAAGAAAAAGGACTTCCTTTAGCTGAATACGAAAGTTTTCTGCAAAATACTGAACACATAATTTTGGCTTTTGTAAATGATGGTTCTTCTGATAATACGCTTGTTGTACTTGAAAAATTGAAATCAAAATTTCCTGCTAAAATAAATTTAATTAGTTATGATAAAAATAAAGGAAAAGCTGAAGCCGTTAGGTTTGGAATGCAATATTGCTTAAAACATATTGATTTTAAATACATAGCCTACCTTGATGCAGATTTGGCAACTTCATTAGAAGAATGTAGTGAAATTGCTTTAAATCTTAAAAATGATATTACTTTTGTTTTTGGTTCTAGAATAAAAAGAATTGGAGCCAATATTGATAGAAAACGCTCTCGATTTTTAATTGGAAGAATTATTGCAACAGCTATTTCAACCATTTTGAAACTTCCTGTTTATGATACTCAATGTGGCTGTAAAGTTTTTACCAAAGATTTGGCTAAAGAAGTTTTTACCACACCTTTTATTTCTAAATGGTTATTTGATGTAGAAATATTTCAACGTATTTTAGCTCTTTATGGGAGAGAAAAAGCTTTAAATAAAATGATGGAAATTCCATTAAAATCATGGATTGAAAAAGGAGATTCTAAAGTAAAAACTTCTTATATTTTTAAATTATGGATAGATTTGTTTCGAATTCGCCAACTTTCAAAAAACTAACAAAACGTTATTTTTATGTCTCAAAAAAAAAATAAAAACACTCGTTTATATTTACTGATTTCTGTTATTACGATTATTGTTTTCAAATTTATACTAAGTGCTGCTATTCCATTATTGGATAAAACAGAATCGAGATACGCTGAAATTGCACGGATTATGGCAGAAACTAAGGAATGGGTAGTACTTCAAATTGACTATGGCGTTCCGTTTTGGGCTAAACCTCCGTTATCTACGTGGCTTTCCGCATTAAGTTTTGATATATTTGGAGTGGATGAATTAACCGCAAGGCTCCCTTCGTTTTTAATAAGTTTACTTATTATTTATATCGTTGGTAAAAGCATCAAAAAAACAAATATTTCTTTTTATTTAATTGCTTTTATTTTGTTAACCATGCCTGAATTTTTAATTCATACAGGCGTAGTTTCCACAGATACTGCCTTAAATTTTTGTGTAGTAATTATTATGCTTTCCTTTTGGAAAGCTATGGAAAATAAAAATAAATCTTTTTGGAATTATTTGTTTTTTATAGGAGTTGGATTAGGATTTTTAGCTAAAGGACCGTTAATTTTAGTTTTAACTGGACCTCCAATTTTAGCTTGGATTATTATTCAAAAAATTAAATTAAAAACCGTTTTTACTAAATTACCTTGGTTTATTGGAACAGTTTTAGTACTAATTATTGCAGTTCCGTGGTATATAATTGCCGAAGAACGATCTCCTGGTTTTTTAGATTATTTTATTGTTGGTGAACATTTTAAACGATTTTTAGAACCTGGTTGGAAAGGCGATTTATATGGCAGCGGACACTCGCAACCTAAAGGAATGATTTGGGTGTTTCTATTTATTTTTACATTTCCTTGGTTTCAAATTGTGCTGATTAAATTATGGAAAAACCGAAAATCCATTTTAAACAACAAATGGATTTCCTATTTAGTATTTTGGTTAATTTGGACTCCTTTATTCTTTACCATGTCAACTAATATTTTGCATACTTATATTTTACCAGTAACAATTCCTATTGCATTATTGGCAGTTTATTATTGGGATTCTTACACAAATAAAAAGGTAGTTTTAGGTTTAGGATCTATATTTCCAATATTGGCAATAGTTGCTTTCATTGGCATTTCATTTACTAATAAAGTAGATTATTATGCCAATTCAGATAAATATTTATTACAACATCAATTTGTAAATTCTACTAATAAATCTGTTCCCATTTATTACTGGAAACAAAAAAACTATTCTGGTCAATTTTATTCAAAAGGAAAAGCTAAAGAAGTTAAAAATGAAAAGGAATTAGATTCTGTTAGTACAATTTATCCTGAAATATATTTTTTAATTTCCAACAAACATAAAAAAGATATTTCAAAAGAAATGCTCTCAAAAATGAATTTGCTAGAATCAAATTACAAAACATCTATTTATAAAATTGAATAATAGCTGTTTCACTTTAACTTATTCATTTTTTATAGAATTAATAAATACAAATAAATAGATTAAATTTGCCAAAATTCTAACCAAATAAAAAGAATTTTAAAACTAAAATATTGATTACTAATGCAATACGAATTTACCATTGTAGTTCCGGTGTTTAATGAAGAAGACAATTTAAAAAGAGTTGAAACAGAACTTTCTAAATACCTTAAAATAGCAACAAAAAAAACAAAAATTCTTTTTGTTAATGATGGAAGTAAGGACAAAAGTCAACAAATCATTGAAGAAATTTGTGCTAAAAATACTGATTTCTCCTACATCGAGTTCAAAGAAAACAAAGGTTTAAGTGCTGCCATAACTGCCGGATTTAAAAATGTAGACACTGAACTTGTTGGCTATATTGATTCTGATTTGCAAACTGCTCCTGAAGATTTTAATTTATTATTAAATGAAATTGGAGAATACGATTTGGTAACTGGCGTTAGAGCTAATAGAAAAGATTCGTTTGTTAAAAATATGTCTTCTACCATTGCCAATGGAATTAGGCGTGCTTTTACACACGATGGAATGGATGATACGGGTTGTCCATTAAAAGTTATAAAAACTGAATATGCAAAAAAAATTCCAATGTTTAAAGGTTTGCATCGCTTTTTACCAGCCATGATTTTATTACAAGATGGAAAAATAAAGCAAATACCTGTACAACATTTTCCTAGAATTGCCGGAGAAGCAAAATACGGTTTATGGAATAGATTATTAGGACCACTTATGGATTGTTTTGCTTACTTATGGATGAAGAAAAAATACATTAATTACGAAATTTCCAAAAAAAGTTAATGAGTAATTGGATTATTTATAGTGTTGGTTTTTTTGCTCAACTTTTATTTTCTGGAAGGTTAATTTTACAATGGATTTTATCTGAAAAAAGCAAAAAAGTTTTAACGCCTTCTATTTTTTGGAAACTAAGTTTATTAGCTTCGTTTTTATTGTTTGTTTATGGTTATCTGCGGAATGATTTTGCCATAATGCTTGGACAGGCACTCACCTATTTTATCTATATCAGAAATTTACAATTACAAGGTGAATGGCAAAAAGCACCTAAATTTTTACGGATATTTTTATGGATTTTCCCTGTATTAATTGTTATTTATTCATTTAATAATAACACATATGATTTGGTTAAACTTTTCGAAAATAAAGATATCCCATTTACTCTTTTACTTTGGGGAAGTATTGCTCAAGTAATTTTTACGTTACGTTTTGTGTATCAATGGCTTTATTCAGAAAAAAATAAAGAATCTTCATTACCATTCGGATTTTGGTTGTTAAGTTTAATTGGCTCATTAATGATTTTAATTTACGCAATTTTACGTAGAGATCCTGTTTTATTTGTTGGTCATATGATGGGTTCCATTATTTATTCTAGAAATATCATATTATCAAAAAGACATGCATAAATGATAAAAATTTTTGAAAAATATCCTATTGCAAGTTTAACCGTATTGGTTTTAGCCATGCTATTGATTCATTTAAACATTCCAAATGTAACCATTATGGAAGCTCGTAATTTTATTTCAGCACGTGAAATGATTCAAGATAACCATTGGTTGCTTACTACAATGAATGGAGAACCTCGTTATCAAAAACCTCCTCTACCAACTTGGTTAACAGCAATTTCAGGATTAATTTTTGGAGTAAATAGTTTATTTGCTTTACGATTACCAGCAGCTTTAATGGTATTATTTCTAGGAATTTTCGTTTATCTATTATCCTTAAAATTACAACTTTCTAAACTTCATAGTTTTAACAATAGTTTAATTGTGGTAACTTCATTTTATGTTATTGGCATTTTAAACGAAGCACCTTGGGATATTTTTGCTCATGGTTTTATGATTGCAGGAATTTATTTCCTATTTCAGTTTTTTGAAAGCTCAAAACAACTTTGGAAAAATGCATTGTTGGCATCTTTTTTTGTTGGGTTATCGTTTTTAAGTAAAGGTCCTGTTTCTTTATATGCATTATTTTTACCGTTTATTATATCCTACGGAATTGTATTTAAATTTAAAGATTTTAAATCTAAAACGCTTTCTTTTATAAGTTTTATATTCTTATTCATAATTATTGGCGGATGGTGGTTTATTTATGTAAGAATTGCTGATGCTGATGCTTTTTTAAAAATTGCGACTAAGGAAACGGGTAATTGGAATAGTTATAATGTTAAACCATTTTATTATTATTGGAGCTTTTTTACACAATCGGGTATTTGGACTATTCCTGCTTTTATCAGCTTACTTTACCCTTATTTAATAAAGCGTGTACAAAACAAAAAAATATATAAATTTACATTTTGGTGGACTATAATTGCGGTAATTTTATTATCCTTAATTCCAGAAAAAAAACCACGTTATTTAATGCCTGTATTAATTCCTTTAGCATTAAACACAGGTTTTTACATTCAATATTTAATTCGAAGTTTTGCTAAACTTAAAAATAAAAAAGAAACGATTCCTGTTTATTTTAATTTTGGTTTAATAGCTTTTATTGGCTTGGTATTTCCTTTTATTATTTATTTCTTATTAAAAAATGAAATTCAAAACTTCCTTATAAGTTATATTTTAACTTCCTTAAGTTTAGTTTTAATTGGCATTTACATCATTAAAAACCTTATAAAAAAGAACATTCAAAATGTATTTTATTTAAATGTTCTTTTTATTGCTTTTATCCTTATTTTTGGATTACCTATTTCTACAAACCTGAATAAAAACGATGCTTATAATGAAATAAATTCCTTGCATCAAATTGAAAATAATAATCATATAACCACTTATTCAGTTGGAGAAGTAACTCCAGAATTATTATGGAATTACAACGGGAAAATAAAAAATATTTATAAAAATAAAATAGTACAAATTCCAAAAGAAACTAAGTTTGGACTTCTAATATTAAATGAAGATGTACCTAAAATCACCAAAAAACTCTCTAAAAATTATCAATTAATTTTGAAAGAAACTTATAATTTAAATAAAGGTTCAAAAAAGAAGGAAAGATTAATTAGACCGTTTTATTTAGTTTTAAAAAAATAGTACTTTTGACTTATGAAAATTAATACACTTACAAAAACAGACAAGCTTGGCTATGTATTTTTAATTATAGCTTTTGCCTTTGGATTATATTATGCAAATACCGATTTAAATTATTTTGAAACAGTTTATGCCGTTGAAGATGGCTTTGTAGAAAATAGTCAATTTGTATTACTTTTATGTTCAAGTCTATTGCTGTTTTATTACTTTTTTAAATTCTTTAAACATAAAAACGCATCTTGGAAATTAGGTGTTTTAGTAATGGCGATAGCATTCTTTTTTGCTTCTGGCGAAGAAATTTCATGGGGTCAACGCATTTTCAATGTTCAATCCTCTGAATTTTTTATAGAAAATAATGCACAACATGAAACTAATTTACACAATATGGTTGTTGATGGTGAAAAAATTAATAAACTTATTTTTAGTCAGTTACTAACTATTCTATTAGTTATATATCTTTTAATATTACCTATTTTATATAGGAAAGTGGCATCCATAAAAAAATTAGCAAATTTATTTGCCGTTCCAATAGTAAAATGGCATCACACTATTGCATTTTTAATTGCTACCGGATTAATTGTTTTTGTTCACTCGAAAAAAAAATGGGAATTATATGAATTAGCGTTTGCGGTTATATTCTTATTAATATTTATAAATCCGCTGAATAAAAGAGAAATTTTTACTGCTAATTCTTAATTTTTTTCAAAAAATAGATTAGCAATTTATTAAATAACGTTCCGTATAGAACTCCAAATAACATTCCTGTTAATACATCTAAAGGATAATGTACACCAACGTATATTCTACTATAACCAATTAGTATTGCCCAAAATATTAATATTGGGAATAAATATTTATAACTATTTTTTAATAATAAGCCAAAAAACACTGCGATTCCCATAGAATTAATAGCGTGACCAGAAAAATAACCATACAAACCACCGCATCCTTCCCTAACAATTCTTATTAAAGAAGAAATATCATCATTATGACAAGGTCTTAAACGCTTAAAACCATATTTAAAGATATTGCTAGTTTGGTCGGATAGAGCAATTAATAAACCTCCAAACAGCAAAACCAATAACATTTTTTTAAAACCAAGCTGTTTATAGGTTAAAAATAATAGAAAGATATACAATGGAATGGATGTAAATTTATTAGTTACAAATAACCAAAACCCATCCCATTGAGTACTACCTAAATTATTGAGGTAGATAAATAATTCTATATCCTTATGAATTAAAAAATCTAACACCTAATAAATCTATTTTTTTGCCAAACCAACTAATTCCAGTTCAAAAACTAAATCGGTATTAGGTGGAATTACCTTACCTGCTCCTTGCTCTCCATATCCTAAATATGACGGAATATACAGCATTGCTTTATCTCCTATTTTCATGTGTTGTAATCCTTCTCTAAAACCAGCTATTAAATGAGCATCTGGACCATAAACCGTTGTAAACGATTCATAACCATGGCGTTTATCTCGTGCTTCATTATATACCTGATAGGCTTTGGCTACTTCTTTAAGATTGGTATCAAATAATTTTCCACTAGTAAAATAACCTGCATAATTTACTTTAACTTTTACTCCTTTTTTTGGCGTTTCACCATTTTTAGTTTCAGTAATAGCAATTTTTAATCCAGATGGCAATATTTGAGCTTTTGCCATATTTTCATTTATTTTAGCTACGGTATTATCCATAGCTTGTTGAATTTTTTCTTGCTTTATTTTTAATTCTTCGGCATAATTTTTATAAAATTTAGAAAATTCTTTTGCCGCTTTAAATTTTTTAGCTGCAGCTCCAATTTTTATAATTTCAACCGATTTAATAGTGTCGTTTTTAGCAATGGAATCAACTACATTTTGTCCTTTTACTACATAGCCAAAAACCGAATGTTTGCCATCTAACCAAGGTGTTGCTTTGTACGTAATAAAAAACTGACTTCCATTGGTGTTTGGTCCTCCATTTGCCATAGATAAAGTACCTGCTTTATCATGTTTTAGAAGTAAATTTCCATTTGCATCTTTAGGAAATTCGTCCTTAAAACTATAACCTGGGCCGCCTTCTCCTATTCCTGTAGGATCACCTCCTTGAATCATAAAATTTTTAATAACCCTATGAAATAATAATCCGTTATAAAATGGTTTACCTTTTAAAGAATCTGTAACTTCTTTATTTGTTCCTTTAGCCAAAGAAACAAAGTTTGCTACTGTTATTGGCGTTTTATCATAAGTTAATTTCAATAAAATTGCACCTTTATTTGTATTCATATTTGCATACAAACCATCTTCTAGATTTGTATATTTTGTAGGTTTACAAGAAACGATAATTGCTAAAACAGAAAGGATTATTAAAAATTTTATGTTCTTCATTTTTAAGTTTATTTAAGTTTATTTTTTTGGAATAGCTACCAATTCTACTTCAAAAATTAAAGTTGAAAATGGTTTTATAACTCCACCTTTACGTGGAAAAGCACCATAAGCCAAATCTTGTGGGATAAAAAATTCATATTTTGAACCAACTTTCATTAATTGTAAACCTTCTGTCCATCCTTTAATTACTCTATTAACAGCAAATTCCACAGGTTTTTTAGAACTATCAAATTCAGTACCATCAATTAATGTTCCTTTATAATTAACTTTTACTCTTGAAGTTGCTTTTGGTGAATCTCCTTTTCCTTCTTTTAAAACAATATATTGCAAACCGCTTTTGGTTACTTTAACTCCTTTTTTAGTTTTATTTTCTTCTAAAAATTTTTCTCCTTCTTTTTTAAGATTACCATATTTTTCTTCTGCTTTTTTTAATGCTTCAGCTTTCTTTTTTTCTCTTAGCTTTACTTGCCTTTTAGTAAAAAAACTTCGTAAAATTGCATCTACTTTTTTTGGTTCTATTAAAATGTCTGTAGAATCAATACCACTAACTACTCCTTGAATAAATAAATCTCTATCCACTTCAGGAAAATTTGCTTTTAATTTATTAGCGATATCAATACCTATTGCATAACTTACGGTATCTTTTTCGGTTTTTAATGCTTTTTTTGTAAATCCTTGTTGATTACATGAACTTAAGGCTACTAAAGCGGCCATAACAATTGATAACTTAATTACTTTCATTTTTATTTATTTTATTTAATTTAACTTTAAAAATTAGTGGCTGATTTACAGCTATTTTGTTTTGGTCTCCTGAAAAACCATAAGCAACATTTGATGGAAATAAGAAGGTTATTTGGTCACCTTGTTTCATAAGTTTTAAACCAATTTGTAATCCTTCTATAATATTTTCTTTATCTACCCAATATTTTTTTTTTGTTAATCCATAAATTAATTGATTATGAGCATTATAAACCTTGTAGGTATATAATATTTCATCTCCTTTTTTTGGGATATAACTTGTATTTCCTTTTATATCATACTTATACCAAAATCCATATTTTGAAGAATAATAATTACTTAAAGAATCTTTTTTTTTAATTTCTTTAAATATTAATTCTTGCTCCGTTTTTAATTTATTATTTATTGCTATTGTATTTTCTACTTGTGAAACCGATTTTTGAATAATTGGCAACCTTGGCACTGGTTTTTGACACGAGATTAGCAATAAAAAAATTATTATAAATACAAAACTACTCTTCATAGGAATTTAAAAGTTCTTTTTTATAATCTGGTAAAATTCGTAAGAAATTAGAAATAGTACTATCTAAAGAAACAAATGATTTTCCTCCAGCTGCATTATCATGACCTCCGCCATTAAAATGCTCACGAGCAAATTTATTTACGGAAAATTTTCCTTTTGATCTTAAAGATATTTTTATAATTTCTTGATCTGTATCTTCAATAAAGATTACAGCAAAAATAATTCCTTTTAATGATAATGCATAATTTACAACACCTTCCGTATCTCCTTTTTGAAAATTAAACTCGTCTAAATCTGCCTGACTTAATGGAATATATGCGGTTTTTAGTTTATCAATTACCACTAAATTACTCAACGCTCTTCCTAATAATTGCAATCTACCGTAGGAATTGGTATCATATACATTATTATATATTTTGGAATTGTTTGCCCCATTATCTATTAAATTAGCTATAATTCGGTGGGTTGTACTTGTGGTTGACGGAAACCTAAATGAACCTGTATCTGTCATAATACCTGTATATAAACAGGTTGCAATATCTTTATTAATTAGTGCTAAATCATCTAATTTTTCAATAAAATGATATACCATTTGGCAGGTAGAGCAAATAGAAATATCAGAATATAAATAATCTGCAAAATCATCTGGTTGTTGATGATGGTCAATCATAATAACTTTACCAACAAAGGTTTCTAATTTATGTTGCATATCATCACCAACTCTATTTAGTGCATTAAAATCTAGCAAAAATAGTATAGATGCTTCATCAATAGCAGCTTGAGATTGCCTATTTTGCATATCATATTTAAATACCTCTTTAGAATTAGGCAACCAATGTAAAAACTCTGGATAATCATTTGGTGAAACCACCATGGCATGATGTCCTTTATTTATAAGATATTGATATACCGCTAAGCTAGCTCCAATAGCATCTCCGTCTGGATTTCTATGTGGAACAATAACTATATTTTTAGGACTTGAAAGCAAGTCGTTAATTTCCTTTATTTCGTCTTCATTCATAAGGAGCAAATATACAATATATTGATAAACGTTACTTTGATTAAATAACTACATTTGTTAAAATTTACTTAATAAAATAAAATGACTCAGGGCAAACTCACACTTTTTCTTTGATAAAAGCTAGATAATCAGTTGATTTATAGTTGTCAAAGTTATTAATTATTTGTATATTATACTGATAATCAATAATTTACATCAATGACATCAAGTAGT
>NZ_JAKIUR010000027.1 GCF_021647475.1 Lutibacter sp. | reverse complement strand
ATTCTGTAAATATTTTAGTTGGTGTTATGTATCCATTTCTTTTTATATATGCTCCTCCCATCCCAAAATCACCTAGCTCATACTCATTACTCAACCACCATAAATCAGCCAAATGCATTAAATTTCTCTTCTTTATTTCAAAAGCGATGTTTAAAATATATTCAAAGGCAGCCCCTTGACAAGTTGCCATTGGATGACCTGTGCCTACTACAAAAGTTTGTTTTTCCCCTTTTTCCATTTTAGTAAGAGATTTCTGAAATTTACTCCAAGCTTCTGCTGCATGGTCATAAGTACAAACAGACTGTGTGAATTTATGAGGACCTAGACCTTCTGTAGCATCAAAATTTAACTTTGGTCCTGTGGCATTAATTAAATAATCATAAGATACTATTTCTTCTTTACTGTTTTCTTTTTCTGAAACGTATTTAATTTTCACAAATCCTTTAGCATTTTCTAAATCTCCTTCTGGATGAATAGAAAGTGCCATTGCTTGTTTGTAATCAACGCCTAATTTTTTATAAACAGGAGCTAATTTAAATTTAACTTGGTCTATTGTCATTAAACCAACACCTACCCAAATATTTGACGGTAACCATTGAAAGTTGCTATTTGGGGATATCATAACCACTTCATGATTTTTTTTAAGACTCTTACTTAAATAAGACACTGCAGTATGCCCAGATATTCCTGCTCCTAATACAACTACTTTCGCCATTTATTTTTCAATTTTATTATTACTTCTAACCCAATTTATGATTCCTCCTTGTAATTCGTAAACATCTTTAAATCCTAATTGAATCATTTTTTTTACAGCAATTCCAGATCGGTGTCCTGACTTACAATATACATAAATTGGTTCATTTTTATTGTAAGAAGCTATTTCATTCAAAAAATCTTTATCAAAAAAATTAATATTTTTAGATCCTTTAATATAGCCTTGGCTATATTCAAATGGTGTTCTAACATCAATAATGGGATTATTTTGTGCTTTTTCTTTAAATTCAGCAGGAGTTAATACTGAAATTTTACCTGTAATTTGTTGTGTTGTTTGTGAAGCAGAAGAATTAATAGCTATTTTGTTTTTGTTAGCATTGTTGTTTTTACAACTTAGACTAATTAAACTAACTACTAAAACAAAACAAACTAATTTAATAGATTTATTCATTTTATTATGTTTTTGATTTTTTACAAAAGTATATATTTCCTTAAATTTAAGCAGTAACCTAAGTTACTTTAAATAGTAAAAAGGAGTTAAAACTTCCTTCTAAATTAAATAATATATTTTAATTTACTCGTTGTGCATTTTGATTCTTTAAACATACTATTACGTCAATTCGAGCCTGTCTGACGGCAAGGCAGGTAATTTTTTATCAAAAATTGTATCGAGAACGGCTGTTTTTAACTAAAAAACCTATTCTCGATACTAATTTTAAGCCTAAAAAGGCTAAAATTAACTCGAATTGACGAAATTTTATCATAATGCACAACGGGTTTTAATTTATAATAATGTAGTTGGGCAAACATAATCTGTAAGTTCAACTCCACTATCTTTAATATCATTAAAACCTCCTCTAATATCGGTAACATTTTTTACTCCATTTGCCTGAAAAATAGAAGCTGCTATTAGTGATCTATAACCACTTTCACAATGTAAAAAGTATTCTTTATTTGCATTTATTTCTGCAAAATTAGCATTGATAAAGTCTAATGGGAAATTTTCAACGCCTACAACGTGTTCAGATAGATATTCAGTTTCTTTTCTAACATCTAACGGAGCTTCCATAGAACCTTCTTTTAATTTATTTGCAAATTGAATTGCTGATATAGAACCAATTTTTGAAATTGTATGACCTGCAGCTTTCCATGAGTGAATTCCTCCTCTTAAAAACCCTAAAATATTATCATATCCAACACGAGAAAAACGTGTTACAACTTCCTGTTCTCTATCTCCTTCTGCTATAAAAATTATTTTTTGATTAATATTCTTAATTAAAGTACCAACCCAAGGAGCAAAACTTCCATCTACTCCAATATACCAAGCTCCTGGAACTGTTCCTTCTTCAGAATATTCTTCTTTAGAACGTGTATCAATTACTAAAATATCATCTTGCTCACTCATTTCTTTGAATGAATCGGCATCAATTGGGGTTGTACCTCGTTGTAAAACTTCATCAATACTAGTATTGATACCTTTATTCATTCTAACATTATTCCCAAAATACTGTGGTGGTGGTTTTAAACCTGTAGTAACTTCATCAATAAATTCTTCTTTTGTCATATCAGCTCTCAAAGCATAATTTGTTTTCTTTTGATTTCCTAAGGTATCAAACGTTTCAGAACTCATATTTTTACCACAGGCCGAACCTGCACCATGATTTGGATATACGATGATATCATCTGGCAACGGCATTATTTTATTTCGTAATGAATCAAACAAATGGCCTGCCAAATCAGCTTGTGTTAAGTCAGATTTTACTGCTAAATCAGGTCTTCCAACATCACCAATAAATAAACAATCGCCTGTAAATACATACGGTGTATTCCCATTTTTATCGATTAATAAATAAGATGATGATTCCATAGTGTGACCTGGAGTATGCAATAATTTAAGTTTTAAATCTCCTATTTTAAATTCTTCTCCATCTTTTCCTTCATGAATATCATAACTTGGATTAGCACTCGGACCAAAGACAATAGTTGCCCCTGTTTTTTTAGCTAAATCAACCTGACCTGAAACAAAATCGGCATGAAAATGAGTTAAAAACACATATTTAATTTTAACATTATCAGCTTCAGCCATTTTTAAATAAGGCTCTGTTTCTCGTAAAGGATCAATAATTGCAGCTTCTCCATTTGAGTGAATATAGTAAGCCATTTCTGCTAGGCAACCCGTAAATAATTGTTCTACTTTCATGTTCTGATTTTTTAATAGTTAATTAAAGTCCTCCAAAATAATAATTTACAGATTACTTTTTGTGATATACATCACCTTATCAAGAATTTCTTTGCTGTATATATACCTTATTATCAGTAGTGTCAGTTTTATTATGATAATAATCTATAGCTTCTTGAATGCTCATAAAGCAATGTTCTTGTCCAATATTTTGAATAATATTTGATTTATAAATAGTATCTCGTACAGGTCCTTTTAAACCTGTAAAATAAAGTTCAATATTTTTTTCTTTAAAATATTTTAAAATTTCCTCCAAAGCATAAACACCACTGCTATCTAAATTATTTAAACTTTCACCATCTATAACAATTATTTTTAAATCCTTCCCTTTTTTATAGGCTTCATTATAAATAGTATCTTTAAAATAAGTAGTATTTGCAAAGTGAAGTTGTGCATCAAAACGAATTATTAAAACATCTTTTAAAACAATTAATTGGTCGAACCGTTTTATATTTCTATACAAATAACTATTTGGAACATTACCCAAAACAGCTACATGTGGTTTTGTAGATTTATAAATTAACATGACTAGAGATAAAATAACCCCAGTAATAATACCTTCCTTAATTCCAACAGTAGCCGTTACCAATAAAGTAACATTTAATATAATTAAGTCGCGTTTAGTATATTTCCATAGTTGATATGGTACTTTAAAATCTAATAAACTAAAAACTGCTACTAAAATAATTGCTCCTAAAACTGCCTTTGGTAAATAATAAAATAGTGGCGTTAAAAACAATAAGGTCAGTGCTACTACAGAAGCAGAAATTATTGCGGCAAATGGTGTATTTGCTCCACTTTGATTATTAACCGCTGTTCTACCAAATCCTCCTGTAGAAGGATAGCTTTGAAATAGTGAACCAACAATATTTCCAAGTCCTAACGCTATTAATTCTTTATTTGCCTTTACTTTATAATTCATATGTTTAGATTCAATAGCTTTAGCAACAGAAATTGCTTCCATAAAGGCTATTAGAGCAAGTGTTATAGCAAGTGGACCAAGTTCTTTTATAGTTTCTAAACTAAATTGCGGAATTTTAAAATAAGGTAAACCTTTTGGAATATTTCCAACTATTTTAACTCCGTATTGGTGTAAATTAAATAACTTAACAACCACAATTCCTAATATAACAACAACCAAAGCAGCTGGAATTTTTTTAAAATAACGCTTTAAAAACACCAAAATTAAAATAGAAAATAACCCAATTAAAAAGGTAGCCCAATTAATATATTTAATATGGTTTACAGCATCAATAACCAAATTTTGTAAGTGATTATTACGCTGCATATCAACACCTAATAAATGCTTTAATTGATTTAAACCAATTATTAATGCCGCTGCAGATGTAAAACCACTAATTACGGGTTTTGATAAAAAATTAACTAAAAATCCTAATCTAAATAAGCCAAAAGCAAGTTGAATAACACCAATAAATAAAGCTAATAAAATAGCTAATAAAATAAAATTTTCTGAGCCTAATGTAGCTATCGCCCCAATACCCGAAGCTACAATTAAAGAATCCATAGCTGATGGACCAACGGCTAATTGCCTAGATGTTCCAAAAAAAGCATAAACAACTTGTGGAATCATTGCCGTGTACAAACCATAAATTGGAGGTAAACCTGCAATCATAGCATAAGCAATACCTTGTGGTATTAGCATAACTCCTACCGTTAATCCAGCAGTAATATCACCTTTTAACCATGACTTTTTATAACTAGACAACCACTCTAAAAATGGAAATACATTTACTAACTTCATTTGTACTAAAAGTTAATTTTGAATATTAATATTATTTTTTTTGACACTCCAAAAAGGCTTTCACCTCACAAGTTTCACAAACCTTTTTATCTAGCTTTTGATAAATCGACTTAATTGCTATTTTTTTATTTTTATAGAAATGTTCTCTTCCAATTTCATCGAAAAAACCACCTTTAATAAGTACATTTTGACCAACTAATTTCATTCCACTAAAATAAATAACACGGTTAGTAGTTTCCCATTTTTTTACTTCGTGCATCAACCATTCAGCCCCAGCTAAATCAATAAAATTGATGCCTTCAGCTATAACCAATAAATGTTTCCCATCATTATTTTCATACAAATCTGAAAAATAATTAGCAATAGATTCTACCGACCCAAAATATAAAGAACCATCTACTCTAATAATATTTAATTGTGGACATTCCTTAGCATTTTTATCTCTAATAATATTTATAAATCGATTAGTATTATCTAATCCTAAAACGGCAATATTAGGTTTTGAGGTTCTTTCTAAATAGAAAAACAAGGAAAAAAATATACCAATTACCAATGCTTGTTGTAAATCTAAAAATAAAGTTCCTAAAAAAGTAGCACTAAAAACGATAACCTCACGTTTACTACTTTTAAAAATCACCTTAATATGTTTAAAATCTATTAAATTATATCCAACTAATAAAATAATTCCACCCATTGCCGCCTTTGGTAAAAAGGATGCGTATTTAGCAAAAAATAACATCACCAACATTAATCCAAATGATGAAACAAATGCTGAAAAACGTGTTTTTGCTCCAGATTGATAATTGATGCTTGATCTAGTAAAAGAACTTGAACTTGTATAGCACGAGAAAAAACTGGATACCACATTAGATATCCCTTGAGAAACAAATTCTTGATTAAGATTTACTTTTTGGTGTGTATGTAGGGAAATAGATCTTGAGATTGCTGCTACCTCTACCAAACCTAAAGTAGCCAAAATAATAGCTCCTGAATTTAACATTCGCATATTTTCATAATTAAAATCAGGTAATTTAAATGGTGGTAAATTAGAAGGAATACTACCTACAGTTTCAATACCATGTAAACTTCCGCCTAACCAAATTGCTAAAAAACTACCAAACATCATGGCAAATAACATATATAACTTTGATATTTTTTTTATTTTTCTAATTATTAATGCAAGCAATAACGTTCCCATAGCAACGGCAAACACATACCAATTTATTTCGGATAAATGAAACGTAATAAATTCAATAATATGAGAAAAAGAGCTTCCTTGTGGAACTTTTATTCCGAAAATATGTTTGAGTTGTTTAAATGCAATCAAAACACCTGCACCTGCTGAAAACCCAATAATTACAGAGTTTGAAACAAAGTTTACCAATTTAGCCATTCGAGCAATTCCCATTATAAGTTTGATAACACCAGCCATAAATGAAAGTAATACTGCTAATGAAACAAATGCTTGAATATCTGTTGTAGGATTTACATATTTACTAATTATGGAATATAAAACAATGGAACTTGTAGTGGTTGGACCAGACACTAAATGATATGAAGATCCAAATAGGGCTGCAATTACTGGAGTTAACATAGCCGTATAAAAACCATAAACCGGAGGCATACCCGCAATCATGGCAAAGGCAACAGCCTGCGGAATTACAATTATGGTTCCTGTTAATCCTGCAATTAAATCATCCTTCCAAGTTTGCCGAACCATTGGCAACCAAGTTAAAAAAGGAAAAACTTGTTTTAAAGTCATTTTATATTTTAGTAGTAATATTTAAAACAAAAGTACTACGAACATTTATTTGTATTGTGATGTTAATCACTTAGCCTAAAATAGTTCGTTTTGCGAATTATGTTTTGTTTTACCCAAATGTTTATACGCTAATTCGGTAACCTCTCTACCTCTAGGAGTTCTCATAATAAAACCTTCTTGAATTAAAAAAGGTTCATAAACTTCTTCAATAGCTTCTGTGTTTTCACCAACAGCTGTTGCAATAGTAGTAATTCCAACAGGTCCACCTTTAAATTTATCAATTATGGTAGTTAAAATTTTGTTATCCATTTCGTCTAAACCATGTGCATCAACATTTAAGGCGTTTAACGCATATTTTGCAATTTTTATAGTAATATTACCATCTCCTTTTATTTGAGCAAAATCTCTGACTCTGCGTAATAAAGCATTGGCAATACGAGGTGTGCCTCTACTTCTACCAGCAATTTCAATAGCAGATTCCATAGAAATTGGGACTTTTAATATATGAGCACTTCTTTGAACTATGGTAGTCAACAATTCGGCATTATAATATTGTAATCGGCTACTAATTCCAAAACGAGCTCTCATTGGAGCCGTTAACAATCCTGAACGTGTAGTTGCCCCAATTAAAGTAAAAGGCTCTAAATCAATTTGTACCGTGCGTGCATTTGGACCAGATTCAATCATAATATCAATACGATAATCTTCCATAGCCGAATACAAATATTCTTCAACAATTGGACTTAATCGATGAATTTCATCAATAAATAATACATCTCGCTCACTTAAACTAGTTAAAAGTCCAGCTAAATCACCTGGTTTATCAATTACAGGACCTGAAGTAATTTTTAGTCCAACGTTTAATTCATTAGAAAGAATATGTGCCAAGGTAGTTTTACCTAACCCGGGAGGGCCGTGAAACAACGTATGATCTAGGGCTTCATCTCTTTGGTTTGCAGCTTGAACAAATATTTTTAAATTTTCAATAATTTGATCCTGTCCTGTAAAATCATCAAAAGTTAAAGGTCTTAATTTTTTTTCTACTTCTAATTCTTCAGAAGTAAAATTATTTTTTTCAGGATCTAAATTCTCATTCATAAAAACAAAGATAGCAGAAATAAAAAACCTTTCTAAATTTAGAAAGGTTTTAATTAAATTTTTATGATTAAGATTCTTCTTCGCCTTCAAAAAGTGGTGTGTCTTGTGTAACATAGTCTTCAGGCAATCCTGGTTTACTATAATCATACGACCAACGGTGTACCGCTGGAATTTCTCCTGACCAATTCCCATGAATATGTTCAACTGGTGTTGTCCATTCAAGCGTATTAGCGTGCCAAGGATTTTGAGGTGCTTTTTTACCTTTATAAATACTAATAAAGAAATTAGCTAAAAATATTAATTGAGCAGCTCCACCTAAAATAGCAAACATGGTTATTACTTTGTTTATATCAGATAAATCGTCAAATAAAGGAAAAGCCGTATTTGAATAATATCTTCTAGGTAATCCTGCTAAACCAAGGAAATGCATTGGAAAAAACACACCATAAGCTGCAACCACAGTAATCCAAAAATGCCAATAGCCTAATGTTTTATTCATCATTCTACCATACATTTTAGGGAACCAATGATAAATACCTGCAAACATTCCATATATAGCAGAAACACCCATTACCAAATGGAAGTGTGCAATTACAAAATAAGTGTCATGCACGTTAATATCCAAAGCACTATCTCCTAATACAATTCCTGTAAGGCCTCCAGTAATAAACGTAGAAACAAATCCGATGGAAAATAGCATTGCTGGATTCATTTGTAAATTTCCTTTCCAAAGGGTTGTTATCCAGTTAAAAGCTTTTACTGCAGATGGAATAGCAATAAGTAATGTTGTAAATGTAAATACCGAACCTAAAAATGGATTCATTCCCGAAACAAACATATGATGTCCCCAAACTATAGTAGATAAAAATGCAATGGCTATAATGGAGCCAATCATTGCTCTATAACCAAAAATTGGTTTACGAGAATTACACGCCATAACTTCAGATACAATTCCCATAGCTGGCAAAATAACAATATAAACTTCCGGATGTCCTAAAAACCAAAATAAGTGTTCAAATAAAACTGGTGAACCTCCTTGGTAATGTAAAACCTCTCCTTGAATAAATATATCTGATAAATAAAAAGATGTACCAAAACTTCTATCAAAAATCAATAATAAAGCTGCAGATAATAATACTGGAAACGAAACTACTCCAATAATAGCGGTAATAAAAAATGCCCAAATAGTTAATGGTAATCTTGTCATTTTCATACCAACCGTTCTTAAATTTAAAACAGTAACAATATAATTTAAAGCTCCTAATAATGAAGATGCAATAAATATTGCCATAGATATTAACCAAAGTGTCATACCCATTCCTGATCCAGGGATTGCCTGTGGCAAAGCACTTAAAGGAGGGTAAATAGTCCATCCTGCGGATGCTGGACCTGCTTCCAAAAACAAAGAACTAATCATAATAACACTAGATATAAAAAATAACCAATAGGATATCATATTTATTAACCCTGAAGCCATATCACGTGCTCCTATTTGCAATGGAATTAATAAATTACTAAATGTTCCACTTAAACCAGCAGTTAGCACAAAAAATACCATAATAGTACCGTGAATGGTAACTAAAGCTAAATAGATATCTGGAGACATAACTCCTCCATCTTGATGGTGACCTAAAAATGCTTTAAAAATTCCAAATGAATCTTCTGGCCATGCAATTTGTAAACGGAATAACATAGACATCATTACTCCAATAACTCCCATAAAAATTCCTGTTATTAAAAACTGCTTGGAAATCATTTTATGATCAGTACTAAAAACGTATTTGGTTATAAATGTTTGTTTATGATGATTTGACATATTTTATTTTTTTAGTAGTGTAGTAAATTAATTAATGATTTGGCTCATTGTTTTTTGTTTTTGTAGCCATACATTAAATTTAGCAGGTTCTTCTACTACAATTTTCATTTGCATATTGTAATGAGAAGCACCACAAATTTTATTACATAGCAATAGATAATCAAACTCATAAGAATCTTCTCCTTTTTCCTTTCTTATTTTATTAATACCATCAACCTTTGCAATTGTCTTTTTATTCAACCTCATTTCTTTTGTAGTAATTTTTGGAGTAAAAGAAAATTGAGTTACCATACCTGGAACACAGTTCATCTGGGCTCTAAAATGAGGCATATATGCAGAGTGTAATACGTCTTGAGATCTAAATTTAAAAATAATTTTTCTTCCTTTAGGCAAATGTAATTCCCTTGTAGGAATATCATCTTGAGCGTTTTTATCTGTCATATCAACACCCATTGTATTAATGCCTTTTATATTTCGAACATTTGCACGCCCTAATTCATTATCAGCTCCTGCATAACGAGCTTCCCATTGAAATTGTTTTGCATAAACTTCAACTATTAAAGGATTCTTTGCATCAGAGGAGTCCATAACTTCTTGCCAAACTGAAAGGCCATATAATACTAATCCTGATAAAACTACAGCTGGTATAATAGTCCAAATAGCTTCCAATTTAGAACTATCTGCATAAAATAAAGCTTTACGTCCTTTTATTCCTCTATATTTAAATGAAAAGTAGAACAGTAAAAATTGGGTAATTGCTTGAACTACTAGGATTAATATCATAGTAATTGCATACAAAATATCATAATTTTCACCTTCAACTGAAGCTGATTCTGGTAATAATACTACTGAATATTTAGCAAATGAAAATATCATTAGTCCATAGAAAAATACACCAAACAGAGCAAAAAGAATTCCTTGAGTATTGTTATCTTTTTCTGTGGCTATTGTGCCTCTCAGATTAAAAATAATTATAATTTGCCATATAGCAATACATATTACTATGGCTAATAAAACATAAAGTAATGCTGTCATTTTTTTTAGTTAGTTTTGATAGTAGTGCCAAATATAAAAAAAATCCTGAATAATTAGTATTCAGGATTGATTTTATGTGTGTAATTTTATTTTCTAATAATGATAATGCTCGCTTTCTTTTAAGAAAGGATTATTTTTTACTTCCAATGATTGTTTAGCAAGTGCTGAAAACACAACATATATAAATAATCCTAAAAAGAATAAAACCGATGCAATTTCTGGAATACCAATTATCCAATGATTACCGACAGTTGCAGGTGAAATTATAACAAAAACATCAACATAATGTCCTAATAAAATAATAATACCAGTTGTAATTATAAACCAAGGAATACGCTTGTAATCACTATTCATTAACACTAAAATTGGAAATATAAAATTTGGAATCAACATTCCTATAAATAATAATTGGTAAGTACCCAACAATCTTGGCATAAAATATGCTGTTTCTTCTGGCATGTTTGCATACCAAATAAGCATAAATTGAGAAAACCATAAATAGGTCCAAAATATACTAAACCCAAACATAAATTTTGCTAAATCATGTAAATGGCTATCATTTACTTTTGGTAAAAATCCTTTAGCTCTTAAGTAAATAGTTACCATAGCAATTACGGTAATACCAGAAACAAACATAGTTGAAAAAACATACCAACCAAATAGTGAACTTTGCCAATGTGGAGTTAAAGACATTAACCAATCCCAAGACATCAAAGATTCAGTAACTATAAAGAAGATTAAAAAGAATACAGAGGCTTTAAAATTTCTTTTATAAGGAGCTAAATCAGTTGCAGTATCTTGTGCTAATGAATTTTTTTTAGAATAATAGCGATAAAAATTCCATCCTAATAAATAAATAAAAGTTCTTATCATCCAAAACGGAACATTCAACCACCAACTTTTACCCATTAATATTTTGTCATAATGCTCACTATGAATATTATATAAATCTGGATTCATCCAAACATAGTAATAATGTCCATTAGCAGCCATTAAGATTAAAAATGCTAAAATAAATAAAGACCCTGGTAATAAATAAGCCGTAATTCCTTCCATGACTCTAAACAGCACAATAGACCAACCTGCCTGAGAAGCATATTGAATAGCATAAAAGGCTAAAGTTCCTAAAGCTAACATGAAAAAGAAGAACATGGCTATAAATACAGCTGCATAAGGACGATTTTGTAAGGAGTGAAATGCATGAATAAAATGAGCATCTTCAGTAGCAGTTTCATTTGATTCTGCATTTTCATGATTTTCAACATTTGAACCTTCTACATGTGTATTTTCAGCAACAGAATGATTTTCATGAGTGTTTTCATGCTGCATCATTTCTTTTACTTGATCAACATTACTTGGTGTAGTTAAAAACCCATAACCAATACCTAATGCACCCAAAACCATAAATATGATTGCACTAATTTTTAATTTGTTTGAAAAAGTATACATATTTTATTTTCTTTCTTTTGGTAACTATATTTTACTTTAATGCGTCTTCTCTTAATTTTTGAACGTACTGCACTATTTGCCAACGTTCAGTATTTGTTAATTGTGATGCATGGGAGCCCATCATATTTCTTCCATACATAATTACATGATAAATACTTCCTTCTGTAATTTCTCTGTCTTTATAATTAGGTACTCCTAAAAACTTTTCACGCTTAACTAAAATTCCTTGGCCATCACCTTTTGCACCATGGCAAACAGCACAATAAATTGTGTACATTGCTTTACCATTTTTTAAATTTTTATCATTTACTTCAAGTGGTGATTCTAAAGTTTTTTTTGCAAGTTCATATCCTTCATTAGTATTAGGAATTTCATAAGGAACTTCTCCTCTAAAAATGGTTCCTTCAACAGGTTTTTGAGCTTCAATTCCGTTTTTAAAAAAAGGATTTGCTGCATAAGCTTCGTAACCAACAGGTCTGTACATATCAACATCTGCCATATATTGCAACTTTGGTTTACGGTTATTACTACAAGAAGTTATGCTAATAACTATTAACAATACTGCTATTAAGTTAAGTATTCGTTTCATTATTTTGCTAAGCTTTTAATTTTATTTCTTTAGCTCCATTATTTTTAAGGAACTCTTCTAATTTTTCAACATTATCTTCAGTAGAAACCTCAACCATAAAATGGTCATCGGTTGTTCTAACATCTGGATTTTCAGCTTTTTTAAATGGCCATAATTTACTACGCATATAAAAAGTAATTACCATTAAATGTGCAGCAAAAAACACCGTCAACTCAAACATTATTGGTACAAAAGCTGGCATATTTTCGCGAAAACTAAAACTTGGTTTGCCACCAATGTTTTGAGGCCAATCTACAACCATCATATAATTCATCATCCAAATTGCAAATAATAAACCAATAACTCCATAAATAAATGAAGTAATAGCAATTCGCGTATTTTTTAACCCTACTGCTTTCTCTAATCCATGTACTGGAAAAGGTGTAAATACCTCTTCAATATCATAATTTGCAGCTTTTAATTCTTTAACGGCTTTTAAAAGCACGTCATCGTCATCAAAAATGGCTTGTACAGTTTTACTACTCATGATTTTATTCTCTTAATTTTTTATAATTATCTCCTGAAGATTTTAAAATACTTTTTAATTCAGCTTGGGCAATAACTGGGAAAGTCCTAGCGTATAATAAAAATAGTACAAAGAAAAACCCAAGGGTTCCAATAAAAATTGCTATATCAACAAAAGTTGGTGAAAACATTGTCCAAGATGATGGCAAATGCCCACGACTTAAGTCTATTACAATAATGTCGAATCGTTCAAACCACATCCCAACATGTATAACCATTGCTATAAAGAATGACCAAATATAACTAGTTCTTAATTTTTTAAACCATAGCGTTTGTGGCAATATAAAGTTACAAGTTATTAATATCCAAAAAGCCCACCAGTACGGTCCTGTAGCAGCTCCTATTGACATATACGTATAATCTTCATAGCTACTTCCAGAATACCAACCAATAAAAAACTCCGTAATATAAGCTACAGATACAATACCTCCTGTTAGCAAAATTACTTTATTCATATTTTCGATATGAGTTATAGTAATATAATCTTCAAGGTTTGATACTTTCCTCATAATAATCAATAAAGTCTGTACCATTGCAAATCCAGAGAAAATTGCTCCAGCTACAAAATATGGAGGAAATATGGTACTATGCCAACCTGGAATTACCGAAGTAGCAAAATCCATAGATACAATAGTATGTACAGAAAGTACCAAAGGTGTAGCTAAACCAGCTAATACTAAAGAAACTTCTTCAAAACGTTGCCAATCTTTTAATCTTCCAGACCAACCAAAACTTAAAATTCCATATATTTTCTTTTGAAATGGTCTAATTGCTCTATCTCTTAACATTGCAAAATCTGGTAATAAACCAGTGTACCAAAACACTAAGGATACCGATAAATAGGTTGAAATTGCAAAAACATCCCATAATAATGGTGAATTAAAGTTTACCCATAAAGAGCCTAAAGCATTTGGTAGTGGTAATACATAAAATGCATTCCAAACTCTACCCATATGTATTATTGGAAATAACCCTGCTTGAAAAACAGCAAAAATTGTCATAGCTTCTGCAGAACGGTTGATACCCATTCTCCATTTTTGTCGGAATAATAATAATACGGCTGAAATTAACGTACCTGCATGACCAATACCTACCCACCAAACAAAATTGGTAATATCCCAAGCCCAGTTTATACGGTTATTTAATCCCCAAACTCCAATACCTGTTCCAATGGTATAAAGAATGGCTCCAATTCCATATAAAAATGCTACTAATGCTATTGTAAATGCGATCCACCATTTTTTGTTAGCTTTCCCTTCAACAGGTTTTGCCACGTCAACGGAAATATCGTGGTAACTTTTATTACCCAAAATTAATGGTTCTCTAATAGGTGCTTCGTAATGAGACATAATTTAATATCTATCTTAATTTTTATTTATGATTCTTCTGTATTTCTAACTTTTAAATGATACATAACATTTGGTTTTGTGCCTACTTCTGCTAATAAATGAAAAGTTCTATCATCTTTAATTAAATGTATTACTTCACTTTCTTTATCATTTATATCACCAAATACTATAGCTCCTGTTGGACAAGCACTTGAACAAGCTGTTTGAAATTCTTCATCTTTAACTAGTCGTCCTTCTTTTTTAGCTGTTAAAATACTTAATTGTGTTTTTTGTATACACATAGAGCATTTTTCCATAACTCCTCTTGAACGAATTACAACATCTGGATTTAATACCATTCTTCCTAAGTCATTGTTCATATTGAAGTCAAATTCACTGTTTTCAGCATATTTAAACCAATTGAATCTACGTACTTTATAAGGACAGTTATTTGCACAATATCTTGTACCTATACATCTGTTATAAATCATTTGGTTTTGACCTTGACGACCATGAGATGTTGCTGCAACTGGACAAACAGTTTCACAAGGTGCGTGATTACAATGTTGACACATTACTGGCTGAAAAGCTACTTGAGGATTTTCTTGAGGAACCATCATTTCATTAAACATTTCACCTGATCCAAAAATCCCTTCTTCTTTGGCAACTTCATTGGTCATATCAGAGGTGTAATATCTATCAATACGTAACCAGTACATATCTCTACTTACTCTAATTTCATGTTTACCAACCACTGGTACATTATTCTCTGCATGACAGGCAACAATACAAGCTGCACAACCCGTACAAGTCGCTAAATCAATAGATAAATTAAAATGAGGCCCAATAGTATCGTCAAATTTCTCCCATAAATCAACTCGTTCGGCAGGAACTTCTTCATGATTTAAAGAATATTCAGGAGTTTTATTCCAATCTTCTTTTGGTTTATTGATAAAATCATCTAAAGTAGTTTCTTTAATAATTTCATCACGTCCCATAATGGTGTGTTGTAATTGTACACAAGCAAACTCATGCTCGCCTTCTGTTTTTTCAATTTCAACCTTTTGAAAAGGATTAAATTCTTGCATTAAAGAAAATGCATTTAAACCTACCATCATTTCTTTTTGCATGCCTGAAGTTCTTCCATAACCAACAGCCATACCAACACTTCCTTTTGCTTGACCTGGTTGTATAAATACCGGAACATTTTTTATAGTTACATCACCAACTTTTATGTTTGCTCTACTTCCATTTAAGGCTCCATCACTTACATTCCAATTTTCAAAATTTAATACTTTAGCATCTTCTGCTGAAATGGTTAAGTAATTATCCCAAGAAGTTCTTGAGATTGGATCTGGTAATTCTTGTAACCAAGGATTATTTGCTTGTTTACCATCTCCTAAAGTTGTTTTCACGTAAACGTTTAATTCAAAATCAGAAGGATTAACAACTGCTAATAAACTAGATGCTGCTTTATTAACATCAATAGTATTTTCAGAAACTTCAACTTTAGATTCAGTTTTAAAAATACCATCTTCAAGTGCTTTATTCCAAGAAGATCCATTTAAAATTGAAGTAGTCCAATTTTCTCTTATATAATCATAATACGAAATATTTGAATCCATCCAAGTTAACAAGGAGTCTTCAAATTGGCGTGTATTAAATAAAG
Source organism: Lutibacter sp. (assembly GCF_021647475.1). Classification (GTDB taxonomy): domain Bacteria; phylum Bacteroidota; class Bacteroidia; order Flavobacteriales; family Flavobacteriaceae; genus Lutibacter. Next base: position 25,033 of record NZ_JAKIUR010000027.1, on the reverse strand, counting down.
GTCGAATTGTTGGTTGCATTAAAGCATATTGCCCTGTTTGAAAGGTTGAATCTCCCCAAGCCTCTAAATAATGTGGAGTAATGGCTATAATATTTGTATTTAATGCTGTTTCTGTATTACTTGAATCAAAAGTTACCGAAAGTTTAACTTTTTTAAGTCCTGTATTAAATTCTTTTGCATTTGGTAAAGTATAAGAAGGATTTACGTTGTACATTAATAATGCACCTATTTTGCCTTTATTCATTTCTTTTACCAAATTAGCAACTGCTTTATCATCACCTGCTTTTACAAAACGAGGAGAAGTAGCATCCATTATTTCAGATTGTAATGCTTTATTAATTGCCATTGCAATTAATTGAGCTTCTTTATTTTGAATACCTGTAACAACTACCGCATTTTTACCTACTTTTTTAAGTTGTTCCGCAGCTATTTTAACTGCTTTATCTGCAGCTATTTCTTTTGATTTTACATTATTACCAGTAACTGCATTATATAAATTTAATAATGCATAAACTTGATTTGATGGTTTAACAGGAATTCGTTTATCTGCATTTGCTCCTGTCAAAGACATATTAGACTCAAACTGAATCAATTTTGACATTTTACCATTTACAGGTTTTCTACCTTTTGCATAAGCTGCACTATAATGACCGCCTTGCCAATCGCCTAAAAAATCAGCTCCAACAGAAACAATAACTTCTGCGTTTTCAAATTTATAATCTGGTAAAGCTCTAACGCCATAAACTTCTTGAAAAGCATCTAACGCAGCACTTTCTGAAAGTGCATCATAAACAACATAAGATACATTTCCATAAGCTTTAGTAAAATCTTCAATAACTTTATTTGAAGATGGGCTTGCTGTAGTTCCAGAAAGCACCACTATTTTTTTGTCAGTATCTTTTAAACCTTTTAAAGTTTCAATTACTTTTTTATCTATAGATTTCCAATCAGATTCTTTAGTTTCCATTAATGGATTACGCAATCTATTATTATCATATAAAGATAAAACAGATGCCTGAACTCTTGCAGAAGTAGTTCCCCAATTTCCAGCCATTTTATTTGGCTCAATTTTAATTGGACGACCTTCGCGTACTTTAACTAATATATTTGCAAAATCAGTTCCATCTACCATAGTAGAAGCATAATAATTTGCAACACCAGGAATAATATTATCTGGCTTTACAACATAAGGTATTGATTTTATAACGGGTCCTTCACAAGCAGCTAAAGTTACTGCTGCTGTTGAAAACCCAACATATTTCAAAAAATCTCGTCTGGTGGTTGATGGTTTTGATAAATTTTCTTTATCTCCTAAAAATGCATCCGTTGGAAGTTCTTCTGCAAATTCCTTTTGTTGTAAACTTTCAACAATAGGACTGTCGGCTTTCAATTCCTCAACGCTTCTCCAGTATTTTTTATTTGATGCCATTGTTTATATATGAATTTCTATATGTTTTATTAATAGTGACATTTACCACATTCTTGTCCGCCCATTTGAGCTTCTGTAACTTTTTCTAAGCCATATTTTTTAGAAAGTTGTTCATGGATATTTTTATAATATCCATTATCCTTCATATTTACTTCGGTAGTTTTATGACAGTTTATACACCAACCCATAGTTAATTTAGAAAACTGTTTTACTTCATCCATCGTTTCAACTGGTCCGTGACATTTTTGACAAGCAACACCAGCAACAGTTACATGTTGCGAGTGGTTAAAATAGGCAAAATCTGGTAAATTATGAATTCGAACCCATTTAATAGGTTTTTGTTTGTAATCCTTTTTGTACTGTAAATTTTCTTTATCCCAACCTATAGCGTCGTACATTTTTTGAATTTCACCATCTAATTCAACTTTAGTATATCCACCGAACAATTCTCCATTGTATTCAGAAATAGATTTATGGCAATTCATACAAACATTTACAGAAGGAATACCTGATGTTTTACTGTGTTTTGCTGAAGAGTGGCAATATTGACAATCAATTTTATTAGCTCCCGCATGTACTGCATGTGAAAAATGTATTGGTTGTATAGGTTGATATCCTTCATTAACATCAATTTGCATAAGCCAAGCAAATACTAAATAAGCACTTCCTAGTAATACAAAAATTAATGCTAAAAGTCGTAAAAAAGGATTTTTATACAACGTAAATAGCATACTTGGCTCGTCACTTTTTTCACCTCTTTTTTTAGTTGTAGAAGCTATTATTAAAGATAAAAGCAGGAACGCCAATATGGTTAAAGCTAAAGAAACTTTTACACTAACCATTGGTTTATCAAATCGAGGATCTGATTTTGAAACTGCTACTTGAGTCGCAACTGGTTTTACATCGCCAACATTTAAGTATTTAACAACATCTTCAATATTTTGATCAGATAATTGAGGAAATGCCATCATAGGCATTCCTTTATATTCTTCAAATATTGCTTTAGCATCGGCATCTCCACTTGCCCTTAAAGCATTATTATCTTTAATCCAAAGTTTTAGCCATTCTAACGAACGTATTTCACCAATTTTAAATAATGGTGGACCAATTAATTTTTTATTTAATTTATGACAAGCAGCACAATTGGCTTTAAATATTTTTTTACCACGTGCAACTGCAGGATTAATTTTTTGAACTGTTGAAGCTGTTACTTTAGGTTTCCCTTTGGTATATTCCAAAATATCCACAATATCTTGATCTGATAATTGAGGAAACGGAGTCATTGGCATTCCTTTAAACTCTTCAAATATTGCTTTTGCATCGGCATCTCCACTAGCTCGTAAAGCATTATTATCTTTTATCCAAAGTTTTAACCACGCTAACGAACGTATTTCTGTAACATTGGATAAAGCAGGGCCAATTAATTTTTTATCTAACCTATGGCAAGCTGCACAATTTGCATTGAACAATTTTTTACCGTTAGGATAATCTCCTTGTTGGGCAAAACTTAATAAGCTTGTAAAAATTAAAACGAAAGAAAGCTTAGTCAATTTATTGATTTTAAGGTGTTTAATCACACTTTTCATACTTAAAAATTATTTTCTAATCTGTTTGGTATAATTTTTTCTTATAAATATAATGACATATGTCATTTTTAAAGATTTGACAAAAATAAGATTAAATACGAAAACAGAAAATGTTAGCGTAATGTTAAATGTAATTTATAATCGTTCTAAATAACATTTATATAATTTGTTTTTAAAAGGAATAATTTACTTTTGAAAAAAATTAAAATTATGAGTTTAAATTTAAGAAAAATATTGATAGTGTTGATTATAGCAATTTCAAGTAGTTATTCAACTATATATTCGCAAACTGAAAAAGAAAAAATAAATACTTTAATTACTCAAAAAAGAAGTTTTAATAAAAACAATAAAGTATCAACAGTTTATAAAATTCAATTATTTAATGGAGTTGAAAAAAAGGCCTATGCTAAAAAAAATCAGTTTCAATCTATATTTCCTATGTACAAGGTGAAAATAATTTATATTACTCCTGAATGGAAAACCCAAGTTGGAAATTTTGCTACCCGCTTAGAGGCGGATAGAATTTTAAATATAATTCAACAGAAATTTATAGGTGCTTTTGTTTTAAAAGATAAAATTTAGATTCAATAAAAAAGTCGAGCAATGCTCGACTTTTTTATTGAATTAATTTCTTTTAAGTTTCTTTTTAACTTCAACTTCTTGATAAGCTTCAATTACATCACCAACTTCAATATTATTGTAGTTTTTAATTTGAATTCCACAATCATATCCTTTTGCAACTTCTTTAGCATCATCTTTAAAACGCTTTAAAGAGGTTAATTCACCAGAATGAATTACAACATCTTCTCTAATAATTCTAATTTTAGAATTTCTAAATATTTTACCAGAAGTTACCATACAACCAGCAATATTACCAACTTTAGAAATTTTATACACTTCTCTAATTTCAACATTACCTGTAACTTCTTCTTTTATTTCTGCGGACAACATTCCTTCCATAGCATCACGCAAGTCATCAATTGCATCATAAATAATGGAATAGGTTCTGATATCTATTTCTTCATTTTCGGCTATAGATCTTGCATTTCCTGAAGGTCTAACATTAAATCCAATAATAATTGCATCAGAAGCCGTTGCTAATAAAACATCAGATTCTGTAATTGCACCAACTCCTTTATGGATAATATTTACTTGAATTTCATCTGTAGAAAGTTTTTGGAAAGAATTGGTTAAAGCTTCAACTGAACCATCAACATCACCTTTTAAAATAATATTTAATTCTTTAAAGTCTCCTAATGCTATTCTTCTTCCTATTTCATCTAAAGTTACATGGCGTTGTGTACGAACCGATTGCTCACGTTGTAATTGAGCTCGTTTTGTTGCAATTTGTTTTGCTTCTTTTTCATCTTCAAAAATATGAAATTTATCACCTGCTTGAGGTGCACCATCTAAACCTAATATAGATACTGGTGTTGATGGACCTGCTTCACTCATATTATTTCCCCGCTCATCAAACATAGCTTTAACTTTACCACTATGTTTACCAGCTAACATATAATCTCCAATTTTAAGTGTTCCTTCTTGAACCAAAATAGTGGAAACATATCCACGCCCTTTATCTAATAATGCTTCTACAACTGTACCTATAGCATGTTTATTTGGATTTGCTTTTAAATCTAGCATTTCAGCTTCTAACAATACTTTTTCTAAAAGATCTTCAACTCCTTGTCCTGTTTTAGCTGATATTTCTTGAGATTGAATTTTACCTCCCCAATCTTCCACTAATAAATTCATAGCAGAAAGTTGCTCTTTAATTTTATCTGCATTAGCATTAGGTTTGTCCATCTTATTGATGGCAAAAACCATTGGAACTCCTGCTGCTTGTGAGTGACTAATTGCTTCTTTTGTTTGTGGCATTACATCATCATCTGCTGCAATTACGACAATTACCAAATCGGTAACTTGTGCTCCACGAGCACGCATTGCGGTAAAAGCTTCATGACCTGGAGTGTCTAAAAATGCTATTTGTTGCCCGTTTTTTAATTTAACTCCGTAAGCACCAATATGTTGTGTAATTCCACCTGATTCACCAGCAATTACATTTTCATGACGAATATAATCTAATAATGAAGTTTTACCGTGATCTACATGTCCCATAACGGTAACAATTGGAGGTCTTGGTAATAAATCTTCTTCTTTATCTACATCTTCATGTATGGCTTCTTCAACCTCAGCACCAATAAAGTTTACTTTAAATTCAAATTCTTCGGCAACAATAGTAAGTGTTTCAGCGTCTAAACGTTGATTCATTGTAACCATCATCCCTAAAGTCATACAAGCTGAAATAACATTAGTAACCGGAATATTCATCATGGTTGCCAATTCACTAACCGTTACAAACTCAGTAAGTTTTAAAATTTTACTTTCAGCAGCTTGTATTTCAATGTCTATTTCTGATTGTTGTCTATGTAAATCTCTTTTATCTCTTCTGTGTTTTGCTCCTTTACCTTTTTTAGATTTTCCTTGAAGTTTTTCTAAGGTTTCTCTAACTTGTTTTTGAACTTCTGCCTCGGTTGGTTCTGCTTTAACAATTGGTTTTCTATGTGGTCGTTGATTACCTCTTTGATTACCTCTATTTTGATTATTACCCGTAGTTGGCTTTCTAAAGTTTGAAGTAGGTGTCTTTTTTATTCGTTTCCTTTTCTTTTTATTAGCTTCGTTAGTAGCTTTTTTACCTGTAGTTTCTACTTTTTTCTTTTTAGGACGCTCAAACTGTTTTAAATCAATAGTTTGACCAGTCATTTTTGGACCAGATAATTTTTTATAATGAGTAGCTATGGCTTGAGGTTCAGAAAGCGTTTCCTCTTTTGTATCAATTTTTATTTCTTTTTTACTTTCTTTTTTTTCAGCTATAGTTTTAGATTCTTTTGTTTCAGGTTTCTTCTCTTTTATTTCTTTAGCAACTGTTTTCTTTTTAATTTCAGTAACTACCTCTGGCTTTTTTATTTCTTCTTTATTTGTAGTAACTTCTTTAACAGATTTACTTTTAGCTTCAGAAACTTTCTTTTCAGGAACTACTTCAGTTTCTTTAGTCTTAATTTCTTCTTTTATAGGTTCAACTGTTTCAGCTTTAATTTTTTCTTTAGGTTGTTCTTTTTCAACTTTTTCTTGCTTAACGTTTGAAGGTTTTTTATGATGTTTTGGCTCAATATCAATTTTTCCAACCGTTTTTACTTCTAATTTTTCGGCCTTACCTTTAATAACAATCCTTTTTGCTTCTTCTGCTTCACGTTTTAAACGTTGTTTTTCTTCAGCAACAATTCTTAGTTCTTCTTTTTCTTTACGTTTTTCTTCACTAACTTCTTTTGAGGCTGCTTTTTTAGATCTATCCGTTTGAAAACCATCCAATAATATTTGATATTCTTCATCAGATATTTTAGTTGTAGGACGTGCTTCAACTTCAAATCCGTGGGTTTCTAAATGTTCCACGGCTCTATCCAACGAAATATTTAATTCTCGCAATACCTTATTCAGTCTCAATGTTTTGTTGTTAGCCATATAATTATTTTTAAGCCAATTATTTGTTGAATTTAAAAACTAATCTTCAAATTCTTCTTTTAATATTTTTTGAACTTCCAAAATAGTTTCTTCTTCAAGATCTGTTCTACTTACAAGTTCTTCAACACTTTTATCTAATACGCCTTTGGCTGTGTCAATTCCTATGTTACTAAATTCTTTAATAATCCAACCTTCTATTTCATCAGAAAATTCAGATAATTCAACATCATCTTCCATTTCAATTCCCTCTCGTTGAACATCAATATCAAATCCTGTTAATTGAGATGCTAATCTAATATTAACTCCATTTTTTCCAATGGCTTTAGATACTTCTTCTGGCATTAGAAACACTTCTACTCTTCCTTTTTTACCATCAGCTCTACCTTCTTCTTCATGAATAACCATTGAGGCTACTTTTGCTGGACTTAAAGATCGTGCTATAAACAATTCTGTATTTTTCGTATAATTAAGTACATCAATGTTTTCATTGCCTAATTCTCTAACAATACCATGTATTCTAGATCCTTTCATACCAACACAGGCACCAACAGGATCAATTCTATCATCATATGAATCAACGGCTACTTTTGCTTTTTCACCTGGTATTCTGGCAACCTTTTCAATAGTAATTAAGCCATCAAATACTTCTGGTATTTCTTGCTCAAATAGTTTTTCTAAAAATTCAGGTGCTGTTCTTGACAATATAATTACGGGTTTATTACTACGTAATTCTACCGATTTAATAATGCCACGAACTGAATCTCCTTTTCTAAAATAATCAGATCGTATTTGTTCGCTTTTTGGCAAAATAATTTCAGTACCATCATCATCTAATAAAATAATTGCATTATGACGAATGTGATGCACTTCTGCACTATAAATATCTCCTTCTAATTCTTTAAAATGTTTAAAGGTGTTAGTGCTATCGTGTTCATATATTTTTGAGATTAAGTTTTGACGTAAAGCCAAAATAGCTCTTCTTCCTAAATCCATTAACTTAACTTCTTCAGAAACATCTTCTCCAATTTCAAAATCAGGTTCAATTTTTTGGGCTTCGGATAGTTCTATTTCTTCGTTAGGATCTTCAACTTCACCATCTGCAACAACAATACGATTTCTCCATATTTCTAAATCTCCTTTATCTGGATTTATAATAATATCAAAATTGTCATCAGATCCAAATTTTCTTTTTAAAGCTGCTCTAAATACTTCTTCAAGTATTGCCATAAGCGTAACTCTATCAATATTTTTATCTCCTTTAAACTCAGAAAATGATTCAATTAATGCTAAATTTTCCATGCATTCATTTTATTAAAATAATAATTTCACTTTTGCCTCTAAAATATCTTTAAAAGATATTGTTTTATTTTTTACCACTGTTATTTTACCTTTTCCAACAGGTTTTGGTTCTCTTGCTTTCCATTCTAATTCAATGAAATCTTCATTTACATTGTTCAGATTTCCTTCAACTTTTGAATTATCGATTAATTTAACCTGTAAGGTACGATTTATATTTTTTTTATATTGCCGTTTTACAACTAATGGTTTTGCTATATCTGGCGAGGTTACTTCTAACGAAAAATCTTCTTCTTCTCGATCTAAATTATGTTCAATAGCCCTACTAATTCTAATACATTCTTCAAGAGAAATTCCGTTATCTCCATCCACTTCAACTAAAATTTTATTGTCTGGCAAAAAATTTAACGCTATCAAAAATAAACTTAAATTTTCTTCAAGAGCCTCGTTTAACAAGTTTTTAACTGTAACCTTATCCATTTTTTCTATAGAAAGAGGGGACTTACCGTCCCCTCCTTTCCACTTTAATCTCTTTAATTTCGGTGCAAATATAGTAACATTTTTTTAATTGATAAAAAATCATTCTTCTTTTTAATTTAAAATTGCTATTTTTACCATGTATGCAATAATCTAACCACAATTTTATGAAAAGTATTTTAGTCCCTGTCGATTTTTCTGAACAAGCAAAATATGCCGCAAAAGTAGCTACGGATATTGCAAAAATTTCTAACGCAAAAATTTACTTGTTGCATATGCTTGAACTTCCAACTGGTGTTATTGATCCTTCTAGTTATGGCTCATCAAGTAATGCTCCAACTGCTTTGTTATTTTTAAAAAGGGCTCACGAAAAATTTGAAGAATTTAAAAAACTCTCTTTTTTTAAAGGCTTAGAAGTAGAAGATTCTGTTCAATTTCATAAAGCTTTTGACGGAATTATAGAAGAAAGCGAAAATAAAAAAGTAGATCTAATTGTAATGGGATCCAAAGGAACTTCAGGATTGGAAGAAATGCTTATTGGTTCTAACACTGAAAAAGTGGTGCGAAATTCTAAAATTCCGGTGTTAGTTATAAAAAATGAAATTGACCATTTTAAAATTGAGAATGTTGTATTTGCATCTAATTTTGAGAAAAAAAATAAGGCATCTTTTCAAAAAATATTAGATTTTGTATCTCTGTTTAACGCAAGAATTCATTTATTAAAAATTAATACTATTAGTAATTTTGAAACTACAAAGGAATCGAGCGACGCCATAAGAAATTTTATAAATAATTATGACTTAGGAGATTACACCTTAAATATTTATAATGATACCTCTGTTGAAGCTGGTATTATTAATTTCTCTAGTGTTATTGATGCTGATGTAATTTTAATAAACACAAGTGGTAGAAAAGGATTATCCTATTTATTTACTGGTAGTATTGGAAAAGATATATCTAACCATGCTGAATTACCTGTTATTACATTTAAAGTATAAAAAAAGCTCCAATAAATTGAAGCTTTTTTGTTGACCCACAAGGATTCGAACCTTGACTGACGATACCAAAAACCGGAGTGCTACCATTACACCATGGGTCATTTTTCAGGTTGCAAATTTAACTTAAAGTTTTAATTCAACAAATAATTTTTTTGTTTTTTTTGAAAATATACTATTTTAATATTTTATTAAGACTTCAAAGGTGTTACCTTCTTAATATTTAAGTTTAATTTTGTTAAATTCGCATCAATAAAAAAATATACATGAATTCATTCAACTTTAAAAAGTGGAACAACATTACTGGATGGTTTGTTTTCGCAATTGCTCTTTATACTTTCGCATCAACTATTGAACCTACTGTTAGCTATTGGGATTGCGGCGAATATATTTCAACAGCCGTAAAACTAGAAGTTGGACATCCACCTGGAGCTCCTTTATTTCAAATGCTAGGTGCATTTTTTGCCATGTTTACTTCTAAGGCAACCGAACTTGCAAAAATGGTGAATTTAATGTCTGCTTTATCTAGTGCACTTACTATTTTATTCATGTTTTGGACTATTACTGCCTTAGCAAAAAGACTAATTTCAAAAAAAGAAGTCCTATTAAAAAGTACCGGAATTGCAATTTTAGGAAGTGGTTTAGTAGGTGCTTTAACCTATACGTTTACTGATAGTTTTTGGTTTAGTGCAGTTGAAGGAGAAGTGTATGCAATGTCTTCTTTTTTAATGGCATTACTTTTTTGGTTAGGATTGCGTTGGGAAGCCGACATGGATAAACCGCAAGGTAATAAATGGTTGTTACTCATAAGTTTTATTGTTGGTTTATCTTTCGGAGTTCATATTCTATCCTTATTAGTAATTCCATCAATAGTATTTTTATACATTTTCAAAAAATATAAAAATTTAAATATAAAACAATTTGTTATCGCTAATATAGTTGCAATTTTAGTACTAGCATTTGTTTTTAAAATGTTGTTTCCGTTCACCTTAAAATACTTTAGTGGTTTAGAATTATTTTTTGTGAATTCTATTGGACTTCCTTTCAATTCAGGAAGTATAATCGCTTTAATCCTTTTAATAGCTGCTTTTTATTTTGGTTTGAGCTACACTCATAAAAAACAATTAGTAGGAGCTAATACACTTATTCTTTCTGTTTTATTTATTATGATGGGGTTTTCAACCTGGTTAATGCTTCCTATTCGAGCAAATGCAGATACCACCATTAATGAAAACGATCCGTCTAGTGCAAGAGAGTTATTGGCCTATTACAACAGAGAACAATATGGTGATACCAATGTTTTTTATGATACTTATTATTCTATAATTTATAATAGAGAAACTGATAAAGATCAACCCACAAAGGATGATAAACCTAAATATGAGAAAAATGAGAAACTTGGAGAATATGTTATTGTAAATCATTACAAAAATGCATTACCCAATTGGAGCAGTACTCAAAAAGGATTTATTCCTAGAATGGTTAGTACCGATGCTTCTGTTATTAAAAATTATAAAGCAATTGCTGGTATTCCTCAAAAAAGTAAACGCAGACCAACATTTTTAGAAAATCTAAAATTTATGTTCGATTTTCAATTTGGTTATATGTATGCTCGCTATTTTATGTGGAATTTTGTTGGAAGGCAAAATGATATACAAGGTCAGCTAGATAATTTAAATGGCAATTGGCTAAGCGGAATTAATTTTATTGATACTTGGCATTTAGGTCCACAGTCTAATTTACCAACAGATATGAAAAATAATAAAGGCAGAAACACCTATTATTTTCTTCCTTTTATCTTGGGCTTTATAGGATTATTTTTTCAACTTAATAAAAACAAAAAAGATTTTTACATTTTATTACTATTTTTCCTTTTTACTGGATTAGCAATTATTTTTTATACAAATCCTAAACCTTTTGAACCTCGAGAAAGAGATTATGCCGTAGTTGGTTCCTTTTACATTTTTGCAATTTGGGTTGGCTTTGGAGTTTTAGCCATTTATGAAAAACTGAAAAAATATGCTAATAAAAATGCGGTTGCAATTGCCACAACCGTAATTTCGTTATTAGCTGTACCAACCATTATGGCTTCTCAAAATTGGAATGACCACGACAGATCCAACAGATATACAGCTCGCCTAAATGCAAAAGCATATTTAGATTCGTGTGATAAAGATGCCATACTATTTACTATTGGTGATAATGACACGTTCCCACTTTGGTATATGCAAGAAGCTGAAAATTATAGAACCGATATAAAAACCATAAATACAAGTTTATTTCAAACGGATTGGTATATCGACCAAATGAAACGCAAAACTTATGATGCCGACCCAATTCCGTCACAATTAAAACATGATGATTATAAATGGGGATCCTTAGATATTGCTTATTATTTTGAAGAACTTTTCCCAAAATACAAAGATTCCGTGATGGATATCAACTATTTTATGAAATGGATTCAAAGTAAAAACAAAATAACTTTTTATGATTTAGATGATGATGGAATACCCGATAAAGTTTTACCTACCAATAAAATACGAATTCCTGTTGATAAAGAAGCTGTATTAAAAAACGGTATTGTTGCAAAAAAAGATTCTGCTTTAATTGTTCCTTATATCGATATTAACATTGGAAGCACTTTGACTAAAAACAGAATTTTAATGTTAGATATTATGGCTAATAACCATTGGAAACGTCCAATATATTTTACTGGAGGTGCACAAGCTCCTGAAGAATATATCTGGATGAAAGATTACCTTGAATTAGATGGCTTAGCCTACAAATTAGTACCTATTAGAACCCCAGATAAAGGAAGCTTTTTTGATATGGGAAGGATTGACGCAGATGTAATGTATAAAAAAGTCAAAAATTGGGATTGGGGAACCATTACCGATGACAATGTTTATTTAGATCCTGAAACTCGTAAAAACGCAGTTACTTATCGTAATAATATGGAGCGTTTAGTCAGAGCCTTAATCAAAGAAAACAAAATGAAAAAGGCAGAAGAAATTTTAGATATTTCTTTAGAAAAAATGCCTGTGCACAAATTTGGACATTATAGCATGTTAATTCCGTATGTAGAACTGTATTATAAACTAGGTAAAAAAGAGAAAGCACGACATTTGGCCAAACAGTTAAAAGAAGTTTTCCAAGAAGATTTAACTTATTTTAGTCAATATCCAGAAAATGAAATACCATCGGTTTATGATGAAATTGAACGTAATTTATTAATGTATGACCAATTGGTTAAAACAGCTTCAAAATATGACGATAAAGATTATATAAATTCTATTAAAGATGAATACATTAGTTATCTAAAATTGTATGATTTTTTAATTAAGGATCAATAATGAAAAAGTATATTGTAAAAACACCAAAGGTCGTAAAACATATATTTAGTAATTGGAAATGGAAATTTTCTACATTAGAAAAAGTAATTTATTTAACTTTTGATGATGGTCCAACACCAAAAATAACTACTTGGGTTTTAAATGAACTTAAAAAACACAAAGCAAAAGCTACTTTTTTTTGTGTTGGAAAAAATGTAGTTAATCATCCTAAAATAGTTTCTACCGTTATTAATGAAGGTCATACTATTGGAAACCATACTCACAACCATGCAAAAGGTTTAAATATGACCACTGATAAATACTTATTAGAAGTAGCTTCTGGTGAAAAAGCTATACTAAAAACAACAAAAATAAAACCCAATTTGTTTAGACCTCCTTATGGTAAATTTAAAATTTCACAAGCCAAACAGATACGAAAAAAAGGCTATAAAATTATTATGTGGGATGTATTAAGTGCTGATTTTGACACTTCAATTACTAAAGAACAATGTTTACATAACGTTATAAAAAATACTGAAAACGGCAGTGTTGTTACCTTTCATGACAGCAAAAAAGCAATTGAAAATTTAAAATATGTTTTACCTAAAATTTTAAAGTATTATTCTGAAAAAGGATTTGCTTTTAAAGCAATCTACTAAACATACTGTTCCACTAAACTAATTAAGGTATTAGCATCTTGGTCTCCAGATTGACGCCATTTCATTTCACCATTTTTATAGATGATAAATGTAGGATTTCCTTTAATTCTCAAAGCATTTGCTAATATTTCATTCTTTTCCATATCAATTTTTATCACTTTTGCTCTATCACCTAAAGCTGCTGCAACATCACGTAAAATACTGTGTAAACTATTTTCTTCATCATCCCATTCAGCAAAAAAATCTATTAAAACAGGAATATCTGAACTAATTAACTCTCCAAATTTTGCCATATTATTATTCTTAAAAACTTGCTTTTATCAAAATGCCTTATACAAATGTAACATTTTAATTTAAAAAATTAGTATTTACTTCTTTTTCAAGGTAATTCCGGTAATTTCTGGCCAAATACCAACTCTACCAGGAAATGCTAAAAAACCAAAACCACGATTTACATTTATATATCGATTAAACTCTTTATAAATTCCCGCCCACTGTTTATAAATATATTGAATTGGGCTCCACTTAAACCCAGGAATTTCAATACCAAACTGCATGCCGTGAGTATGACCGCTTAAAGTTAACTGATAATTATTTGGATGATTTTTAACTTCGGTATTCCAATGAGATGGATCATGACTCATTAAAATTTTGAAATCTTCTTTATTAATTTTTTCAGAAGCTTTTATTAAATCTCCTGCTTTTTTAAATCGAGTTCCCCAGTTTTCAACACCAATTAAAGCAATTTTCTGATTGTTATTTTCTAAATAAACACTATCATTTAACAATAAATTAAATCCTATTTTTGGGTGAATAGCTTTTATCGCTTTAAAATTTTGATCTTTTTCTTCGGAAGAATTCCAACGAACATATTCTCCATAATCATGATTACCTAAAACTGAATATTTCCCGAAAGGTGCTTTTAATTTTTTGAAATACGAAATCCAGCTATCCATTTCATCTGCGGTATTATTCACAATATCACCAGTAAATAAAATTACATCAGATTTTTGTTCATTAATTAAATCAATTCCATAATTAATTTTTTCGGCATCGTCAAAACTTCCACTATGAATATCAGAAATATGAGTAATTGTAAATCCATCAAAAGCCTCAGGTAAATCATTAAAAAATAAGGTGTGTTTTATCACTTTAAAATTATATTTCCCTTTAGTCATTCCATAAATTATAGACGCAAAAGGAATAGCTGCTAAACCTAACGCAACCTTGCTCACAAAAACTCTCCGTTCAAGAAAATGAGTTGTTGTTGAGGAATTAAAAAAGTAAGAAAATCCAGTATTGAAAACTCTAAAAATATCTTCAGAAAACAAAACTAGAATAGCTGTTATTTTAGGAATTATTGATAAAATTAATAATCCAATGGCTAACATTAAAGAATGATTAAATCCGTGACTTCCTCTAAAATTTGACAAATGATAAATTACATTTACCAAAATTGCTAATGAAATAAGCCAATAAATTACTAAAATTAACCTGTTTTTAGTCAGTAATTTTACACTTTGGTAAGCGTAAAAATCGATTAATAAAATAAAAACTATAAAAAGTAGCCATCTAACCATAAAAACAAATTCAATTTAAAGTAAATATAATCTATATTTTAAATAATAGTTTTCCAAATGAATTAAGGATTTGTTAAAATTGATTTTATTACTTTTACTCCAATTAAAAATGCTTAATTAAAATACATGTCAAAACAAAAACGCCTTTTTCTATTAGATGCATTCGCTTTAATTTTCCGCGGTTATTATGCTTTAATTAAAAACCCAAGAATCAACTCAAAAGGAATGGATACTTCCGCTATTTTAGGGTTTACAAATTCACTTTTAGATGTTATTAAACGTGAAAAACCGGATCATTTAGCGGTTGCTTTTGACAAGGGCGGTTCTCATAGCAGAACCAAAGCATTGCCAAGTTATAAAGCAAACAGATTAGAAACTCCAGAAGCTATAAAAATTGCAATTCCTTATATTCATAAAATATTAGAGGCTATGCACATTCCAATTATTGAAAAAGAAGGTTTTGAAGCCGATGATTTAATTGGAACGCTTTCAAAACAAGCGGAAAAAGCAGGTTTTCAAACTTTTATGGTAACTCCTGATAAAGATTTTGCACAGTTGGTTTCTGAAAATATTTTCATGTATAAACCCGCAAGAATGGGAAATGGAATTGAAATTTGGGGAATTCCTGAAGTTCAAAAACGCTTTGAAATTGAACGTCCTGAACAAGTAATTGATTATTTAGGAATGATGGGCGATGCGGTTGATAATATTCCCGGATTACCTGGTGTTGGTGATAAAACAGCTAAAAAGTTTTTAAAAGAATATGGAAGTATGGAAAATCTTTTAGCTAATACTCATGAGCTTAAAGGTAAAATGAAGGAAAAAATTGAAGCCAACAAAGATTTGGGACTTCTTTCCAAAAAATTAGCAACTATAATGCTTGATTGCCCAGTTACTTTTAATGAAAGTGATTTTGAATTAAATCATCCCGATTTTGAAAAAACAAATGAAATTTTTAAAGAATTAGAATTTAGACGAATTAATGAAAGTCTTCCAAAAATATTTAAAAACCACCCTGAAATTAATTCATCAGAAAAAAAAGAAGAAAACACTTCAAAAATACAAAATACAACCACTCAACAATTTGATTTATTTTCAAATGCTCCTGAAAATAGCTCAATAAAAAATGCTACTTCTGAAAAAGTTTACCAATACATAACAACTTCTTTAGCCAGAAAATTAGTTTTATCAAAATTAAACAATCAAACAAAAGTTAGTTTTCATATTGAAACTTTAGAAGCCGATTTTTTAACTTGTAATTGGCTTGGAATAGCTTTTTCTTATCAAGAAAATTCAGGATATTACATTCCGTTTATTCAAAATGAAATTCCAAATATTTTAGAAGAATTCAAACCTTTTTTTGAAAACGATAACATTGAAAAAATTGGACAACATTTAAAATTTTACAGTAAACTTTTAAGCAATTATCAAATAAAACTTAAGGGAAAACTATTTGACACTCGGTTGGCACATTATTTATTACAACCCGACATGCGTCATAACTTAAATGTTTTGTCCGAAACTTATTTAGATTTCAGTCCTAATTCATTGGAATCTATCATTGGGAAAAAAGGAAAAAATCAACTAAATTTTAAGGGAATAGATTTAGATAAACAAGCAAATTTTGTTTGCGAACAAGCTGATATTGCGTTTCAATTACAACCCCTTTTTGAAAAGAAATTAGAAGAATTAAATTTAACCAAACTTTATAATGAAATAGAAATTCCTTTACTTTCAGTTTTAGCTTCTATGGAAATGGAAGGAATAAAGTTAGATGAACCTTTTTTAAATTCGCTATCAAAAAACCTTACTGAAGATATCTTAGATTTAGAAACTAAAATTTATAAGGAAGCTGATGTTGAATTTAACTTAGCTTCGCCAAAACAATTGGGTGATGTTTTATTTGAACATTTAAAACTAGTTGAAAAACCAAAAAAAACTAAAACGGGACAATATGCAACTGGAGAAGAAATTTTATCAAAATTAGCATCAAAACATACTATTGTACAAAATATTTTAGAGTGGCGTGGATTAGTAAAATTAAAAAATACTTATGTTGATGCGTTACCGAATGAAGTAAATCCAAAAACAGGACGAATACACACAACTTACAGTCAAACCGTTGCAGCAACGGGTAGATTAAGTTCTTTAAATCCAAATCTCCAAAACATTCCAATTAGAACAGAACGAGGCAAACAAGTGCGAAAAGCATTTGTTCCACGTGATAAAAATTATACGCTGGTAGCTGCAGATTATTCCCAAATTGAACTTCGTATTATCGCTGCCTTAAGCGAAGATGAAAGTATGATAGCATCTTTTCAAAGAGGAGAAGATATCCATAAAGCAACTGCTTCAAAAGTATTTAACGTTCCTTTATCAGAAGTTACACGTGCTCAACGAAGCGATGCCAAAGCAGTTAATTTTGGTATTATTTATGGTCAGGGAGCTTTTACATTGGCACAACAATTAAACAAATCACGAGCTGAAGCTAAAGAACTGATTGATAACTATTATGCAACTTTTCCAACTTTAAAAAATTACATTTCTAATCAAATAGAAATTGCTCAAGAAAACGGTTTTGTAGAAACCATTTTAGGTCGCCGTAGATATTTAAAAAATATAAATTCTCAAAATGCCATTGTTCGAAAAGCCGATGAGCGAAATGCAGTAAACGCACCCATACAAGGAAGTGCAGCCGATATTATTAAAATGGCAATGATTAAAATAAATCAATTATTAAAAAAAGGAAATTATAAAACAAAAATGTTATTACAAGTTCATGATGAGTTGGTTTTCGATATGCATTTATCAGAAAAAAACAAGTTAAAACCACTACTAAAACAAACTATGGAAAACGCTTTTAAACTTTCAGTTCCGTTAACCGTTGATGTTGGAGAAGGAAATAACTGGTTAGAAGCCCATTAAATAATTAATAATGAGCAATTATGAATTAAAAATGGTAATTCAAAACTTGTAATTCATAATTAATTTTCTATTTATACAAAGTGCTATTTCCTTTAAACAAATAGCTATTTTTTTACCACAAAAAATCTGTAATTCTCAGTTTGTTATCTAAATAATAGTTTGTACATTTGCACTCCCTTTTTAGGGAACAAAAATAAATATTTAACTATAACAAAGAATTTAATTGTGAATACATTAAGTTACAAAACAGTGTCAGCTAACAAAGCAACCGTTACTAAAGAATGGTTAGTAGTTGATGCCGACGGCCAAACGTTGGGTCGTCTAGCTTCTAAAATAGCAATGCTTATTAGAGGTAAAAACAAACCAAACTATACTCCTCACGTAGATTGCGGAGACAATGTAGTGGTTATCAACGCAGAAAAAATAAATTTAACTGGTAAAAAATGGAGTGACAAAACTTACATTCGTCACACTGGTTATCCAGGGGGTCAAAGATCATTAACTGCTATTGAAGTTTTTCAAAAAAATCCAATTAAATTGGTGGAAAAAGCAGTAAAAGGAATGTTACCTAAAAATAAATTAGGTAGTGCATTATACAGAAATTTATATGTATATGCAGGTGCTGAACACAAACAAGAAGCTCAATCACCAAAAGCTATTAACCTTAACGATCTTAAATAATGGAAACCATACACAAAATAGGTAGAAGAAAAACAGCCGTTGCTCGTATTTATGTTTCTGACGGAAAAGGAAATATTATCGTAAACAAAAAAGATTATAAAGATTACTTTACTACAGCAACTTTACAATATAAAATAATGCAAGCCCTTAACTTAACTGATAATGCAAAAGCATTTGACATTAAAGTTAATGTTTATGGTGGCGGTATAACAGGACAAGCAGAGGCTATTAGATTAGCCATTTCAAGAGTTTTAATAGAAATTGATCCTGAAAACAGAATAATTCTTAAACCAGAAGGATTACTTACAAGAGACCCAAGAATGGTTGAACGTAAAAAATTCGGTCAAAAGAAAGCAAGAAAAAAATTCCAATTCTCAAAACGTTAATCGTTTTATTGAATTATTTTGCCAATATAATTGGCAGTTCATTGAAATTAAAATTAAACAAGTTGTCGTTGAATCAGTCAATGACTGTAAAAAGTTTAGCATCCAAATAGGGAAGATCGGATTTCCGCTACTTCCCTATTGCTAACTCAACGGAACGTAAACTAAATACAAATGACAAATATTGAAATTAAAGAATTATTAGACGCAGGTGTACACTTCGGTCACCTAACTCGCAAATGGGATCCAAATATGGCTCCTTACATTTATGGAGAACGCAATGGTGTTCACATCATTGACCTTTATAAAACTGTTGCAAAAATTGAAGAAGCTTCTGAAGCATTAAAAAAAATTGCAGCCTCAGGCAGAAAAATACTTTTTGTAGCTACCAAAAAACAAGCAAAAGAAATTATCTCAGAAAAATCTAAAAGTGTTAATATGCCTTTCATTACAGAAAGATGGCCAGGCGGAATGTTAACTAACTTTGTGACTATCAGAAAAGCTGTTAAAAAAATGTCAGTAATTGATAGGATGAAACAAGATGGTTCTTTTGATGCTCTTTCAAAAAGAGAAAAATTACAAATTAACCGCCAAAGAGCAAAATTAGAAAAAAACTTAGGTTCTATTACTGATATGACACGTTTACCAGGTGCTGTTTTTGTAATTGATGTTAAAAAAGAACACATTGCAATAGCAGAAGCTAAAAAATTAAATATTCCAATTTTTGCTATGGTTGATACCAATTCAGATCCAAGAGGAATTGATTATGTAATTCCTTCTAATGATGATGCTTCTAAATCTATTGACAAAGTTTTAGGCTATGTTACTGAAAATATTGCTGAAGGATTATCTGAAAGAAAATCGGCAAAAGAAGCAAAAGACAAAGTGGCTGCAGAAAAAGCTAATGCTGCTAAAGAAGCAAAAGAAAAATTAGCTGCTGAAAAAGCTAGTGCTGCTAAAGCTCAAGAAACTAAATAATAAACGTTTAATAATTGAAAATTATTTTCAATAAAAATTAATAGAATATGGCAAAAATTACAGCCGCAGAAGTTAATAAATTAAGGAAATCTACCGGAGCAGGTATGATGGACTGTAAAAATGCTCTTGTTGAAGCCGAAGGTGATTTTGACAAAGCGGTATCAATTTTACGTAAAAAAGGACAAAAAGTTGCAGCAAAAAGAGCAGATAGAGATAGCTCTGAAGGTGCTGTTATTGCAAAAGTAAATGATGACAATACACAAGGCGTTATTATTTCATTAAATTGTGAAACTGATTTTGTTGCTAAAAATGAAAGTTTTGTTGCATTGGCAAAAGAATTTGCTGCTGTTGCATTAAACACTAATTCTAAAGAAGAATTTCTAAATGCTGATTTTGGAGAAATGACCGTTGCTGAAAAATTAATTGAGCAAACTGGTATTATTGGTGAAAAATTAGAAATTGGCGGTTTTGAAAAAGTATCAGGAGCATTTGTAGGTTTATACATTCACGCAGGAAATAAAATTGCTGCCGTAACTGTATTATCTGCAAATATTGATAATGCAGACGTAGTTGCAAAAGATGTTTCAATGCAAGCTGCAGCTATGGGTGCAACTACTTTATCTTATAAAGATCTTGACCCTACATTTGTTGCTTCTGAAACTGAAGCAAGAATTGCTGTTATTGAAAAAGAAAATATTGAACTTGGACGATTAGGTAAAACATTAAAACATGTTCCAACTTATATTTCAAGATTACAATTGACTGATGAAATTATTGCAAAAGCTAAAGAAACTATAAAAGCAGAACTTAAAGCCGAAGGTAAACCTGAACAAATTTGGGATAGAATTTTACCTGGAAAATTAGAACGCTTTATTTCTGACAATACAACTTTAGATCAAGAATTATGTCTTTTAGACCAAAACTTTATAAAAGATGAAAAACAAACAGTTGCCAATTACGTTAAATCAAAAGGTGTTGAAGTAACCGATTTTAAACGTGTATCTTTAGTGTAAATAATAACACATAAAATTATAAAAAGGCTTCACTTTCAGTGAAGCCTTTTTTATAATCAAATTTTTATAAATATTTTCTTTTTATATAGAACATATGCAAATAGCCAAAAGAAAATAATATGACTAACAGCAAATAATAAAGATCCATTCATATTTCCTGCAATTGGCACAAAAATATCTTTATATAAATAGCCATAACCAGAAATAATATTACCATTTGTAGTCGTTATTTTTATAATATATATCAAAACTTTAATATAAAGTATTGATAGCATAAAAATAAATAATGGATTTGATCCAAAATGAATAAATGGATTTGCCCATTTTTTTATTTCTTTCACATCAATAATCCATAATAATAAAGCTAAAACTAACATTGCCCAACCTGCTGTGTACACAACATAAGAACTTGTCCATAACGGTTTATTAATTGGAAATAAATATCCCCAAAACCATCCAATTATTACACCTAAAATACCAAAAATTATTAATTTTTTAATAGCTTGTAAAATACCATCTGAAATCTCAATTAATCGACCAGAAAAATACCCCAATAATACAGTTGCAATAGAAGGGATTGAAGATAATAATCCTTCTGGGTCAAAGGAAATTCCAAAGCCATGATAGATATGATTTTCACCTAAAATAAATAAATCTAATTTCCGTGCAATATTAGATTCTAGTGAATATACATTTCCATGTCCACCAAAATATAAAATCATCCAATATCCAACTAGAATCATAAAGCATATTACTAATAATTGTTTAAAATTAAATTTCATACACAAAATAGCAGCAAACAAATATGCAATTGCAATACGTTGTAACACCCCAAAAACGCGTAAATGTTCAAAATTAAATTTCGGAAAAGCATTCAAAAAAAGTCCTAATAAAAATATAACTGAAAATCTTTTTAAAACTTTTAAAAGTCCTTTTTTAGTAATCCCTGTACCATATTTTTTAAAAGAATACCACATAGATACCCCTACTATAAATAAGAAAAAAGGAAATACCATATCAGTTGGTGTACATCCATTCCATTTTGAATGTCGTAACGGAGCATAAACATAATTCCAACTTCCTGGGGTATTTACTAAAATCATTAAAGAAATTGTTAATCCTCTTAAAACATCAAGTGCTATTAATCTTTTTGTTTTCATATTTAAAATTTAGTCTTTTTTCAATCCTAATTTATGCCCAGCAATTGCATAATATAAAATGATGATATAACAAGGCAGTAAAATCCAATATCCAGAAGTTGCAGCTTGTGCTGTTGCAGCCACTTCACTAAGTCCTTTAGCTATTAAATTAACTTTATTATTATCTACAAATAAGCCATATAATGGAGGGATTATAGCTCCGCCAGATATTGCCATTATTAATAATGCAGATGCAGTTTTTGTAAATTTACCAAGTCCTTTAAGAGTTAAAGGCCAAACCGCTGGCCAGACCAATGCGTTAGCAATTCCTAATGCTGCTACAAAAAGAATTGAAGTAAATCCAGTGGTAAAAACAATACAAAATGTAAATATAATACCCAAAATAGCACTTATTCTTAAAGCTTTAGCTTGACTAATATATTTAGGAATTAAAAATACTCCTAGAGCGTAAGTGGCAACCATTGCCATTAGTGTGAAAGTTGTAAAAAACCTAGCATCTGCAGCAGGAAATCCTAAAGAAATTCCATATGCAATAATGGTATCTCCAGCTACTACTTCTGCTCCAACATACATAAACAATGTTAAAACACCCAGCCATAAATGTGGAAATTGAAAAATACTTGTTTTTGAAGTTTCTCCTTCTTTTGGAGGTTGAATTGGTTCGGCCTCTACATGAGGTAATGGTGCTTTTAAAATTAAAAGTCCTAATACCGCCAAAACAACAGCCATAATAATATATGGGAGAACTACACTATTTGCCATTTCGTCTAATAAAATAGCCTTTTCACTTGTTGAAACTTGTAAAAGTTTTTCTTTTATTCCATCAATTCCAGACAATAATATTGTACCAAAAATTAAAGATCCTAATGCCCCTGCTACTTTATTTGCAATACCCATAATGGCTATACGTTTTGCACCACTTTCTATAGGTCCTAAAATTGTAATGTATGGATTTGCAGCTGTTTGCAATAAAGTCATTCCAATTCCTTGTATGAATATACCTGACAAAAACACCCAATACGTTCTTGCTTCTGCAGCGGGAATAAAAACGAGAGCTCCAACAGCCATTACTAACAATCCTAATGACATTCCTTTTCTATATCCTATTTTATTTAGAATATATGATGCTGGTAAAGCCATTACCACAAATGAAATATAAGATGCTGAAGCTACTAAAAATGACTGTGCAGAAGTTAGTTCATTAATGGTTTTCATAAATGGAATTAACGCTCCGTTAATCCACGTTACAAATCCGAATACAAAAAACAACCCTGCTATTATTAAAATTGGAATAGTATAATTAGTTTTATTATTGGTTGGAGTTGTTTGGTCTTTCATATTAAAATTCTTTAAAGTAATTTCTGTTTAATAAAAATTTAATTGCCAAGGTACAAAATTTTCAAAAGCTTGATTTCTATATTATCTTTAATTATAAACTTGCTGTTATTAATAGATCCTAATCCTTAAAAATCTATAAAAGTAATAGCTATAAATACTAACAACTATTTATTATATTTGCATAACTTTCAAATTAATTATGGCTTATAAAAGAATATTATTAAAATTAAGTGGCGAAGCATTAATGGGTGATCGCCAATATGGTATTGACCCAGCAAGATTAGCTGAATATGCTAAAGAAATAAAAAAAATTGTAACTAAAGGAATTGAAGTAGCCATAGTAATTGGTGGTGGAAATATTTTTAGAGGTGTTGCAGGGGCAAGTAACGGAATTGATAGAGTTCAAGCAGATTATATGGGAATGTTAGCCACTGTAATTAATGGCTTAGCTTTACAAAGTGCCTTAGAAGATGAAGGGATTTATACACGGCTTTTAACAGCTATTAAAATGGAACAAGTTGCTGAACCGTTTATTAAAAGAAGGGCAGTTCGTCATTTAGAAAAAGGTCGGGTTGTAATTTTTGGAGGAGGAACTGGAAACCCATATTTTACAACAGATACTGCGGCAGTTTTAAGAGCAATTGAAATTGGTGCTGATGTAATTTTAAAAGGAACTAGAGTTGATGGAATTTACTCATCAGATCCTGAAACAAATAAAAATGCAACAAAATTTGAATCTATTACTTACAAAGATGTTATGAATAAAGGTTTAAAAGTAATGGATTTGACCGCATTTGCACTTAGTCAAGAAAATAACTTACCTATTGTTGTATTTGATATGAACACCAAAGGAAATCTTGAAAAGGTTATTTCCGGTGAAAATATTGGCACAAAGGTTGATAAATAATTTCCGATAATTAAACTTTTTGATTATGAATGAAGAACTAGAATTTATTGTTGATAGCACAAAAGAACTTATGCAAAATGCTATTTTGCACTTAGCAGATGAATTTAGAAACATTAGAGCTAGTAAAGCCACACCATCAATGTTAGGCGGAGTAACGGTTGAATATTATGGTTCACAAACGCCACTAACTCAAGTTGCAAATGTTAGCACTTTAGATGCACACACCATTACCGTTCAACCTTGGGAAAAACATTTATTGCATGATATTGAAAAGGCTATTATGATTGCCAATTTAGGTTTTAACCCAATGAATAATGGGGAAGTTATTATTATAAATGTTCCCATTTTAACTGAAGAACGAAGAAAAGAACTCTCTAAACAAGCAAAATCTGAAGCTGAAAAAGCAAAAGTAAGTATTAGAAATAGTAGAAAAGATGCTATGAATGAAATTAAAAAAACTGAAGCATCAGAAGATATGCAAGGAAATACAGAAATTGATGTTCAAAAATTAACGGATAAATATATAGCTGAAGTAGATGAAATTTACAAGATAAAAGATGTAGAAATTATGAAAGTTTAATTTTTGAAAACTTAACTTTAAAAAAATTGAAAGCACTCTAAGGCTATGGAGTGTTTTTTTATTAACTTAACCCGTTGTGCATTATGATAAAATTTCGTCAATTCGAGTGAATTTTAGCCTTTTTAGGCTTAAAATTAGTATCGAGAATAGGTTTTTTATTTAAAAACAGCCGTTCTCGATACAATTTTTTATCAA
>NZ_JAKIUR010000026.1 GCF_021647475.1 Lutibacter sp. | reverse complement strand
TTCCCATAATTGCGTCAGGTGGAGCAGGAAATATACAACATTTTACAGATGTGTTTATAAAAGGAAAAGCAGATGCAGCTTTGGCTGCTAGTGTTTTTCATTTTAAAGAAATAGAAATAATAGATTTAAAGAAAGAATTAAAAAACAATAATATACCAGTTCGATTGTAAAATTGATTGGACGCTGAGCGGAGTCGAAGCGGTAATAATAACAATTGTGATTTTGACTCCGCTCAATCACCAAAAAATAAAATTATGAACATAAATTTTAATAAAAACAACGATGGTTTAGTACCAGCTATTATTCAAGATGCAACTACTAAAAATGTATTAATGTTGGGTTATATGAATGCTGAGGCCTACTCAAAAACAGTTGAAACGAATAGTGTTACATTTTTTAGCAGAACAAAAAATAGGTTATGGACTAAAGGAGAAGAAAGTGGTAATTTTTTAAAGGTAGTTTCTATAAAAAACGACTGTGATAAGGATACTTTGTTAATTGAAGTAAATCCAGCTGGACCAACTTGCCATAAAGGGACAGATACTTGTTGGGGAGAAACAAATAACCAATCCTTCGGTTTTTTATCGGAGTTGGAAAATGTAATTCAACGTAGAAGAGAAGCTGCTGATTCAGAAAAAAGCTACGTTGCTTCATTGTTTAAAAAAGGGATTAATAAAATTGCTCAAAAAGTGGGTGAAGAGGCAGTTGAAGTTGTAATTGAAGCCAAAGATAATGACGATAATTTATTTTTAAATGAAAGTGCAGATTTGCTGTTTCATTATTTAATTTTACTACAAGCAAAAGGTTTCACATTAAAAGATGTTGTGAAAATTTTAGAAGGAAGACATTGATAAATACAAAAAATAATAATAATTGTAGATAGAAATAAAATTTAATAAATACCTTTGTTTGTATTTATTTATTCACCTCAAGATTATGTCATTAACTGTTAAACGAAATAAATTTCGTTTTTATCCTGACCCTAAAAGAATTATCACTCGCTTTTACAGACCTAGTAGTGATAAAAGAGTTGAAATGATTATTAAAAACATTTTAAATCTTTCAGAAGAAGAAACCTATTTAGTATTAGATCAAATATTAAAAAACTTTTCTAAACGTCATAGAAACATCTCTAAGATTCTGAAAAAAAATTATGCTGAAGTTAAAGAAATAGTTAAAAGACTAAAGATTAATTATAAAGGTATTTCTAAAAAGAAAAAATTACTTATTGGAGCTTACTTTACGCAGGAATATTCTATAGAATCTGCTGCTTTTTTTAATCCATCAATTGTATTAGATCCTAATCAATTTAATTTAGAGGAGGGTGAAACAAGAGTAATTATTAGTTTTAGAGCTACAGGTGAAGGACATATTTCTTCTATAGTTTTTAGAAGCGCCATAATTGATGAAAATAATAAAATTGCTGTTGTTGATCCAGGATATCTTGTTGATGTACCTGAAACTATAAAACGTTATGTTTATGACAAAAAAAGATTTAAACAAAAATTTGAGGAAATTGAACATGATGGAGCTATACTTAATAATATTTTAGGTAGGCTTAATGATAAGTTTATTTATGGTGAACTTATGGGTAGCATTGTAGAAGTATTAAAAGATGAAAAGTTGTCTGAATATGATAAAGATGAAATAAATAGAATAAAATGGTTTGCAACTTCACATTATGAAACAACCTATTCTTTAGATACTGCTTTATCTGAACGCGTAATTTTTCCAGTTTCCTATTCAGAAACTAATGGAATTGAAGATGCTAGGTTTGTAAGATTTACTAATGATAATGGCAAAATAACCTATTATGCAACTTATACAGCCTATAATGGTCGTGCTATATTATCTACCTTATTAGAAACAAAAGATTTCTATAATTTTAAAATAGAACCTCTTAACGGTAAATATGCTATAAATAAAGGAATGGCACTTTTTCCTAGAAAAATTAATGGTAAATATGCCATGATTTCACGTTATGATGGTTATGCCAACTATATCATGTTTTCTGATAATTTAAATGTTTGGCAAAATGCAAAAAAAATACAAGAGCCTACTTTTCCTTGGGAATTTACAAAAGTAGGTAATTCAGGTTCACCTCTTGAAACAGAAAAAGGTTGGTTATTAATAACGCATGGTGTTGGTCCGATGAGAAGATATAGTTTAGGAGCAATACTTCTTAATTTAGAAGATCCTTCAAAGGTAATTGCAAGATTAAAAGAACCATTGCTTATGCCAAATGAAGAAGAAAGAGATGGTTATGTACCTAATATAGTTTATTCCTGTGGTTCAATTATTTTAAATGATGAATTAATAATTCCTTATGCAATGTCAGATTATGCATCTACATTTGCAACCATTTCATTGGATGAGTTATTTGATGAAATGGTATTTGAATAAGATTTTTCTTAAAATATTAATTTTATATCACCATGTTTAAATAGAGTTAATACCCGTTGTGCATTATAACTTTTTAAACTTACTGTTCCATCAGTTCGAGTAATTTTTGATAAAAAATTGTATCGAGAACTGGCTGTTTGTAAATAAAAAACCTATTCTCGATACTAATTTTAAGCCTAAAAAGGCTAAAATTTACTCGAATTGACGGAATTTTATCATAATGCACAGCGGGTAGAGTTAATGTGTAATGCTATTATCTAAAGCCTTTAAAATTTTTATATGTGCTATTAAGTAAGCTATGGTACTTTCTGCTCCCTGATTTTTGTTTATTCCATAACTTTCGAGACCATCAGCACAGCCCATAGTGTCAAAATTATAAAGTGGAATTCCTAATCTGTTCTCTCCTAAAAACCATAAATAGGAAGCATACATTTTTTTTAAATAAGCTTTGTTTTTTGTTATTTTAAAAGCCTGATAAAACGCAAGGGTTAATACTGTTGCATCTATAGGTTGTTGAGCAAAGCTAGCAGGTTCTTTTCCTTTTTCATACCAGCCATTATTTCCAACAATTTCAAGATAATCATTTTTAAAATTAATCTTTTCTAAAAAATGAATTACTTCTTCTGCTAAATTTAATATTTTGACATCTTTCAATATCTTATAAGCATATAAAAGCGATAAAGGAACAATACCATTGGCGTAGGTTAATTTATCGTTAAACCAAATCCAGTCTTTATCTTTTCCTTTATTAATACTTAAAACTATTTTATTGGTTAAATTTTTAAGTAAACTTATCATTTTTTCATCACTTGGAAAACGCTTCAAATATTGATATAATCCATTTATTGTTAATGCAATACTTCTAATTTCTTTTAGCGTTTTAAAATTAGGAAGTGCTTTCATAAAAATTTCTAAAGACATTTGAAAATATCCAGGATTAGGGGATCGCCGTATTAAATAACCTAAAGCCCAAATAGTTCTGCCAAAAGAATCTTCTGATCCTTGTTCATCAAGATATTGATTATTAAATCCTAGAAAATTTTTAAAAGTACCATCATCATTTTGCATATAATTTATAAAACCTAAATATTTAGGTAATAATTCAAGTGCATCTTCATCTTTGAGTTGCTCCCAAGCCATTATAGTCATTAGTAAAGCTCGTGAATTATCATCAATACAATATCCTGTTTTTAAATTTGGTACATTGTAGCTTGCATGTTGAATAATGCCTGTATTATAAGTTAATCGTTTAACATGTTTTAAAGAAAAATCAGGAAGTAACATTGGGTTAAAAACAGGATATTCATCAGTTTTAATTTGTTTTTTGTGTTTAACAATATCCTGAATTAAATTGGCATATTGTTCTCCAGCTTTTTGCCAAATTAATGTTCTACCATATACATACGCTTTTTTTTGTAAAGCAAGTGTTTTATCAGGATTATCAAGTAAATTAATTAGTATTTTAGATAAAGCTTTAGCGTCTCCAAAATCATAAAGTAAACCTCTTTCATCTGCTAACAATTCTTCGGCGTGCCAAAAAGGCGTTGCAATTACAGCACAACCAGCACCAACGGCGTAGGAAAGTGGTCCACTTGTCATTTGGGCTTTATTTAAATACGGAGTTATATAAATATCAGTTGCAGAAACATAATCAAATAATTCTTCATCCGTTACAAAGTGATCATAAAAATACACATAGGGTTCTAACGCATGTTTTTGAACAAATTGATGTAAATAATTTCTGTATTCTTCCCCAGTTTCTTTTATAACGTTAGGATGTGTTTTTCCTAAAATGATGTAAACAAAATTCTTGTGTTTTTTTACAACTTCAACAAGTGCTTTTAAAACAGTTTCAACTCCTTTATTTCTATTTAACAATCCAAAGGTTAGCAGTACTTTTTTACCTTTAAAATCGTGCCTTTTTTTCGTGATATTAGTATCGTTAAATTTAAAATCAGGCACTCCGTGTTCAATTTTTGATATTTTTCTTTCAGAAACTCCATAAATATTTTTTAAGAATTTAATCCCCAAATTACTCATAACAATAACCTTGCTAGCTTTGTTGCTTAATTTTTGGATAATTGTTTTTTGAGTATAAGTAGGTTCTTCTAATACGGTATGAAAAATAACAATAAAAGGTATTTTTAAATTATGGATAAGTGATAAAATATAAGTACCACTATCTCCACCAAAAATACCAAATTCATGTTGTATTATACACATTTTGGCATGACTATAATTAATAAATTTAGCCGCATTTATATAATCTGATAATTGATGTTGGCGAATAGTATGCTTAACATTTTTTGGATAAACAAACCCATCTGTATCTTTATCTATAGCAACTACAAAAGGATTTATTTTTATATTATTGTTTAAATTATTTGAAATTATAGCCTTTAACAAATTATTTGAAAAAGTAGCTATACCACATTCTCTAGGTAAAAATGTTGAAATATTAGCAATCTGAATTTCTTTCATAAGGCACATTATTTTTATCTATATAAAGGTAAGAAAAATAGAAACGTTTAAATTGTAATATAAAGTTAAAATTAAAGTATTTAAAACTATTGTAATAGGCTGATAGCTACTACTTAGTATTGGCTGTAATAAGAATTGGATTTTGAATTCAACAATAAATCGATATCGTAATTCATAGTTTTAAATCTTTTATATAAAAATTAAATAACCTTAAATTAAAATATAAAACATTTGTTAAATCAATTTTTCGAAAATTTTCGTAATCAAATTAGAAAATACTAGTACATTTACAAGGTTATTCAAATTTTTTATTGAAAATGTTTAGAAAATTAATACCAATACTATTCGTTGTTTTTGCATTCAGTGCTTGTAGCACTGACCAAAAAACAAAAAATGAATTAACGTATTGGTCTTCTAATAACATGCAAGAAATAACTTTTACTCGTTACTTTGTTAAAAAGTGGAATGATAACCACACAAATAAAATTAAATTTCAACCCATTCCAGAAGGGCAATCTAGCGAAGAGGTTTTAATGGCTGCTGTAGTTGGTAAAACGACACCTGATATTTATGCCAATATGTGGCAAGGTTTGGTAGAAATGTATGCCAAATCAGGTGTGTTGGTACAGTTGGATACCATAAAAGGATTTGTAGATTTTATTAAAAAAAGAAGTGGCGAAAAAGTGCTAAAAGAAATCACTTCTACCGACGGGCATATTTACCAAATTCCTTGGAAAATAAATCCGATAATGTCTGTATATAATAAAAAAGAAATGGACAAAATTGGATTACAAACAGCACCAAAAACATACGAGGCATTTTTAAAAGCAGGAAAAATGTTTTCAAAAGATACTAATAACGATGGCTATATTGATCAATGGATAGGTAATACATCTATAAAAAATATTTGGTATCAACGTTTATTTGATTTTTATTCTTTGTATTTAGCAGCCTCTAATGGTGGACATTTAATAGAAAATAATAAACCTGTATTTAATAATAAATATGCACTAGAAGTTTTAACTTTTTTACAACAATTATATAAAAAACAATACTTTGCTAAAGAAAATAATGCCACTGGAAGTGATAAATTTTTAGGGGGTCAATATGCCACAAAATGGACGGGACCTTGGGATATTAGTTATACCAATAAATTTAAACCAAAAGGTTTTGAATTTGGATATTCACCCATTCCTGTACCAAATTCACATCAAGGTCCTGTATATACTTATGCCGATCCTAAAAATATTGTAATATTTAACACGTGTAAAAACCCACTAAAAGCATGGGCGTTTATAAAAACTTTAATTAGCGAGAAAGGCGATTTAAAATTATTATCCTTAACGGAGCAATTACCAAGACGTCAAAAAATGGAAGCATCTATTTTATTTCAAGATTACTTTAAAACCCATCCAAAAATTGTTCCTTTTATCAAGCAATCTAATTACGTTTATGGTACTGATAATTGTGAACTTATGATTGAAGTTTTGAGCATTATTTCTGACGAGTATGAAGCCTCAGTGGTCTATAATAAAAAGACACCAAAAGCAGCTTTAGATGCAGCTGAAAAAGCGATAAATATATTGTTAGGTAATTTTAAAACTACAAACTAATGACTAAACGAAAATTTAAAATAGGTCCTTATTTATTAGTTTCGCCTTATGTCTTGTTTTTTTTGATATTTGTGGCTTTTCCCGTATTGTTTTCTTTTTATTTAACCTTTCATAAATGGAATGTTATTTCGCCGATGGAATATAGTGGATTATATAATTATGAAAAGATGCTTCACGACCGTCTTTTTTATAAATCCCTGATTAACACACTTTATTTTTTAGCGATTCACATTCCACTACAACTCGTTTTTTCATTAGGAATTGCAGTTTTACTAAACACCAAAATTAAATTTAGTAGTTTTTTTAGGGCGGCTTTTTTCTTACCGTTTATTGTATCAGGTGTTGTAGTAACAATTATGTGGCAACAACTTTATGGTTTTAATAGCGGGCTTATTAACAGACTTTTAACCGATATTGGTTTAGATAGAATTGGTTGGTTAACTACCGAAAAAATGTCAATGCCATCCATTGCAATTATGGCAACTTGGAAAAATGTTGGACTTTATATTGTATTATTTTTGGTGGGATTGCAAACCATTCCAAAATATTATTATGAAGTAGCCGATTTAGAAGGTGCAACCGATTGGCAAAAATTTAAATACATAACCTTGCCGGCATTAAACCCAACCATTTTTATGGTAGTTATTTTTTCTACCATTGGTGGTTTTTCATTATTTATTGAGCCTTATGTTATGACAGGTGGAGGGCCGTTAAATAGTTCACTTTCTTCGGTGTTATATATATACAAACAAGCTTTTGACTTTTATCATATGGGTTATGCAGCTACTTTAGGATTTACCTTTGCCATTTTTATTTTGCTAGTAATTGTTTTACAAAAACGATTTTTAGAAAAAAATTATTAACCTATGAAAAAAGCATTAATTTATATAATACTTATCGTTTTTGCTATTGCATTTATTTATCCTTTTTTTTGGATGTTAATAGCATCAATTTCACCAGAAACTGAAATAGGTAGTTTAACTTTTTTACCTGCACATTTTACTTTACATAATTATATAAGTATGTTTAGTAAAATTCCTATTGGTCGTGCCCTGTTTAATAGCATCCTCGTATCAAGTATTATCACTTTTTGTGTCATATTTTTTAGTGCAATGGTGGGTTATGCTTTAGCTAAGACCAAGTTTATTGGAAGAGATTTTATATTTTATATTATAATATTTACAATGACTTTGCCTTTTCAAATAACTTTGATTCCCAATTATATTACAATGGTAAAATTAGGTTTTGTAGATCATTATGCCGCCTTAATTATTCCTTTTGTAATAAATAATTTTGCTATTTTATTATTTAGGCAAGCATTTATTTCTACCCCACAAGCTTTAATAGATGCTGCTAAAATTGATGGATGTAACAATATGAGAATTATCTTTCAAGTCCTTTTTCCAAGCATTATACCAACCATTGTAACGGTAGGGATTTTAACCTTTATGTCAACGTGGAATGAGGTGCTTTGGCCTTTAATTGTTATTAGAGATCAACAATTAATGACCATGCCGCAATTGGTAACTTTATTCTCGGTTGGCGGTAGAGCCGAAGGGCAATTGGGCGTTAAATTAGCCTCGGCAGTATTATTAGCTTTACCTATAATTATAGCATACACATTCTTTCAAAAATACTTTATCAGGAGTATGGCAAGTTCTGGAATTAAATAATAATAAATGATAAAAATAAATAGATCAAAAACTGTTTTAAAAACAAATCCAAAACGTGTTATTTTACTGTATAACAAACTTGGCATGGATACTTATATAACAAAAGATAGAGTACAAGGTTTGGTAATGCGTGTTTTAGATTTACCCATCAATCAAGTTAAATCCGTTTACAAAGATGTACTTCTTAATTTTAACCATCGTCATCTAAATTTAGAAGATACTTTTATTAACCATTTTAATATAGTAAAAAAATCAATTCCTGAAAAATATAAGGTTTCTGATGATCAAAAATTATTGATAGGAGCTTATTTTACAAAAGAATATGCCATTGAAGCAGCAGCTTTATTCAATCCTTCTATAGTGGCTTTTAATCATAATGAGACCCCAGATAAAGAAGGGAAACAAGTAGTAATTAGTTTACGCTCTGTGGGTGAAGAGCATATTTCGTCTATCTCATTTTTTAGTGGTGTGTTAGATGAAAATGGACAAGTTTCGTTAACGGATGCTAATCCAAAATTTGCGATGAATTCAGAAAAATATAGTAATAAAATATATAATAAAGAGACTTATAAAAAAAGAACTCAAATAATTGAACATTTTAATCAGGATATTTTTGATGAATTTAATGATTCTTTTACGCAAAAAGATTATGATATTTTAGAACAAAAAGGCGTTTTTAAAAAATATGATAAAATAACGCAAGAAATATTATTTGAAATAATCGACACCAATTACGATGTTATTTTTGATAAATCAATTCCTATTTCACAACGAGTTATCTTTCCAAATGCCAAAGGCGAATCTAAAGGAATAGAAGATGTTCGGTTCGTTACCTTTACCGATGAAAATGGAGCTAAGGAATACATTGGCACTTACACTGCTTATAATGGTCATAAAATAAGTCCGCAGCTAATTATCACCAAAAATTTTAGACATTTTAAACTGCGCACTATGTATGGTAAATCTGTAAGTGACAAGGGGTTTGCCTTATTTCCAGAAAAAATAAATGGAAAATATGTGATGACTGCTAGGCAAGGAGGAGAAAATTTAACCATGATGTATTCCGATGATTTATTTAATTGGGATAACCATAAAATAATTATGAAACCAAAATTAAATTGGGCTTTAGTGCAATTAGGTAATTGTGGTTCTCCTATTAAAACCAAAAAAGGGTGGTTATTAATAACCCATGCAGTTGGTGCTATGCGACGCTACGTAATAAGTGCCATTTTGTTAGATTTATATAATCCTGAAACAATTATAGCTACTTTAAATAAACCGTTGTTAGCACCAAATGAATCTGAGCGTGAAG
Source organism: Lutibacter sp. (assembly GCF_021647475.1). Taxonomy (GTDB): domain Bacteria; phylum Bacteroidota; class Bacteroidia; order Flavobacteriales; family Flavobacteriaceae; genus Lutibacter. Next base: position 32,081 of record NZ_JAKIUR010000026.1, on the reverse strand, counting down.
GCTATGTCCCCAATGTAGTGTACAGTTGTGGGTCATTATTACAAAATGATAATTTGGTAATTCCATATGCTATGTCAGACTCGGCTTCAAGTTTTGTAAATCTTTCTTTAACTGAATTATTAAATGAAATGACACCTAATTAATGAAAAATTTAAAGTTGCATATTATACTTTTTTTATTACTATCTTCCTTTACAGGATGTCAAGAAAAGATACAGGTTAAACCAACTTTAAATTATGCACATCTTGATTATTTATATAAAGAGGTTGTTTTACCAAATGGCGAAAATGGTGGAATTATTCATATTTATAGCAATTATCCTAATTACAAATATGCTATAGAACCCAAAGAAGGTTTTGCTTGTGTTGATGATGCTGCAAGAGCTTTAATATTGTTGTCACAAGATAAAAATCAAATACAAAAATCTAAAAAGCTGACTTCTTTTTTGTTGTATATGCAAAATAAAAATGGTTGGTTTAATAATTTTATTTGGAAAGATTTGAGTATAAATACAAATTATAAAACTAGCATAGCTGAACCTTCTTGGTGGTCTTGGCGTGCTTTTTGGGCTTTGGAAGCCGTATTGCCAAAGTTACAAAATAGAGATACAATTCTTGCTAGCAAAGTAAAAAAAACTATCGATAAATTGGTTCCAAATATAGAGTTGTATCTAAAAAATTTACCAGTTGGGCTAAAAACGGTTCAAGGCATTAAAGTTCCAACGCAATTACCATTTGAGTCTGCTGCAGACCAATCTTCAATTTTATTAGTTGGTTTAACTTTAAATTATAAAAGAACCAAAAATCCTGAAATATTAAAACTCATAAAACATTTAGCCGATGGCATATTACAAATGCAAATTGAAGATGGGATTGCCAAAGGTGCTTTTTTAAGTTGGGAAAATCAATGGCACGCATACGGAAATCTGCAAAGTTTTGCCTTGCTAAAAGTCGGTGCATCGTTAAATGAAAAAAAATATACCAATGTAGCTTTGTTTGAAATCAACCATTTTTATCATTATTTATGGGAACATAAAATGTTTTCTGATATTGAGTTCAGTAGCATCAACGGCGAAACTCAAATTACAAAATCAAATATATTTCCACAAATTGCTTATGGTATCAGACCTATAATTTATGCAAATGTTGAGGCTTATAAACAAACAGGAGAAATTAAATATAAAAAGAATGCCCTAAAATGGATGAGTTGGTTTGATGGCAAAAACATAGCCTCAGCAAAAATGTATAACTCGAAAAATGGGCGGTGTTTTGATGGAATTTTGTCAAAATTTAAAATTAATAAAAATTCAGGAGCAGAATCAACTATTGAAGCATTGTTGAGTATTGCTGCTGTAAATTCAATCACAAAAACCAATTAAAATTGGAAAGAATAATTAATATAGAAAATAAAAAAATAGCTTTAAATTTATCAAATGTGGTATATCGTTTTGATAAAAACCCGATACTAACTTGTCACGACGTAAATAAAGTGTGGACAACACCACATTTAAAAGTAATAACTGTTCATAATGCGGGCATCACAATTTTTAACGATGAAGTTTTAATGTTGTTTCGTTCACATTTAAGAAATGGGATGTCAATTTTAGGCATCGCCAGAAGCAAAGACGGATTAACAAATTGGAAAGTTGATGACCAACCCGCTATGTTGCCCTGCGATTTAAATAATAGTTTTGCAAAACACGCAAATAAACAAGAAATTATTGAAAATGAATCGGGCGGATTAGAAGATGCCAGAATTGCCAAAATTGGAAATGATTACATCATAACTTATAGTGCCTATCATAACAAAATTCAGAACCGTGTCCGTGTATCAATAGCCATTACCCAAGATTTTAAAACCTTTAAAAGATATGGTTCTGTTTTAGAAACAGATATGCGTAATGTGGTTATTTTTCCAGAAAAGGTAAACAATAAATACTATGCTTTGTTTAGACCCAACGATGCTACTGATGATCATACTGGTGGGGTTTTTAAACAAATTTGTTTGGGAATTTCGGACGATTATCACCTTAATAATTGGGAGGTGAATACTGAAAAACCAATTATGAAACAAGACGGAATGCCAAGTGCTTTTGCCGATAAAATTGGTCCTGGTGCTACACCTATTAAAACAAAACACGGCTGGTTAAATATTTTTCACGGTGTTAGAGGTACTATGGATGGAAATCCTTATTGTTTAGGTGTGGCTTTGCACGATTTAGAAGATGTTTCTAAAGTAAAAGTGTCAAATATTCCAATATTAATGCCTTCAAAAGCAGATTGTAAAGTAGCTGAAACAGATTATGTTCACGTACCTAATGTCGTTTTTTCTTGTGGGGCTATCCGAAAGGAAAATGGAGAGATTTATATTTACTATGCAGGTAATGATACGGTTATGAATGTAGCAATAACGCATGAAGATATTTTAGCGGAATTATGTAACAACTATCCTCAAGATCCTTTAACAGGGATTGCACAATACAATATTAAAGACTCTTTAAAAGGAACCTTTTAATTTAAAAAAATAAGCAATGGCAGAAGTAAAACTCATCAATATCGAAAAAGAATATGAAGTTGGTGTAAAAGCGGTTACAAATCTTAATTTATCCATTAAAGATAAAGAATTTGTGGTTTTGGTTGGTCCATCGGGATGTGGTAAATCAACAACTTTACGGATGATTGCTGGATTAGAAGAAATCAGTTCAGGTGAATTGTATATTGATGAAAAAGAGGTAAGCCAATTGCATCCTAAACTTCGCGAAATTGCAATGGTGTTCCAGAATTATGCCTTATATCCACATATGACAGTTTACGATAATATGGCTTTTGGATTAAAGATAAAACACGTGAAAAAAGAAGAAATAAAAGAACGTGTTATGGCCGCAGCAAAAATTTTAGAATTAGAAAAATTATTAACAAAACGCCCTGGAGAAATGTCTGGCGGGCAACGCCAAAGAGTAGCTATTGGTCGTGCTATAGTACGTAAACCAAAAGTATTTTTATTTGACGAACCTTTGTCAAATTTAGATGCAAAATTACGTGGACAAATGCGTACCGAAATAGCTAAACTACATAAATCCTTAAAAACAACAATAATTTATGTTACTCATGACCAAGTAGAAGCAATGACTTTAGGTGATAGAATTGCTGTTTTAAATAAAGGGAAATTAGAACAATATGATACGCCTATGAATTTGTATAATCATCCCACCAATAAATTTGTAGCAGGTTTTATAGGAACACCTCCTATGAATTTTGTTGAAGGTAAAATTGCAAAAGAAGATGATAATTTATTTTTTGTAGAGGATCATAAAAAACTAAATTTTGAGATTAATACATCTTCTGTTTTATTGAAATATGAGAACAAAAAAGTTATTTTAGGTTTTCGAGCAGAGGCCGTGGGCATTCAAAAATTTTCTAAAGTGAGTTCTTTTAAAGGAAAAATTGAGTCATTAGAAATTTTGGGTGCCGAGCAATATTTAACAGTTTCAGGATTAGATAATCTAATTATTAGTAAAGTTTCAGCCGATAAAATGTATCAGTTAAATGATACAATTACTTTAAATATTAATTTAGATAAAATTTATTTTTTTGATAAAAAAACTGAAAAGTGTATTCATTAAAATATTATTTTTTGATAAAATTATTTCTAAATGGGTTTAAAAAGAACAACAATCAATGATTTAGCTGCGAAATTAAAAATATCTAAAAGCACCATCTCAAAAGCGATTAAAGGTTACCCTGATGTAAGTGAAAAAACTAGAAAAAAAATTTTAAAACTTGCAAAAAAACTAAACTATAAACCAAATAGTATTGCATCAAGTTTAAGAACGCATCAAACCAAAACAATTGGCGTAATTGTTCCTTCCGTTGTACATGATTTTTTTTCTAAAGTTATTGATGGCATCATTCAAGAAGCTGAAAATAACAATTATTTAGTGATTATTTTACAATCTGGGGAACAAGCTGATTTAGAGGAAAAACAATTGAATTTACTTAAAAATAAACAGGTTGATGGAATTCTACTTTCCGTTTCAAATGAAACAGGAGTAAAAGAACGGTTAAATAAGGTTTTAGAAAAAGGAATTCCTGTGGTATTGTTCGATAAAATTATAAAATCCTTTGATTGTTCAAAAGTTATTATTGATGATAAAAAAGCTGCTTATGATGCAGTATGTTATTTAATTCATAAAGGTTATAAAAGAATTGCCCATTTTGGTGGGGTTTTAACTGCTCAAAATTCAATTGATCGATTTTTAGGATATAAACAGGCCTTAATTGACAACAATATACCCTACAATCCTGATTTAGTGTATGTAAACCCAAATAATGATGACATAAACGATGGGTATTTAAATGCACAAAAAATGTTAAAAGAACATACTAATATTGATGCTGTTTTTGCAATTACAGATCTTATTGCTATTGGTGTTTATAAATATTTTAATAAAATTAATATTAAAATTCCTGAAGATATTGCTGTATTTGGTTTTAGTAATTGGCTAGTATCTTCAGTGGTTACACCAAAAATGTCCACCGTAAACCAACCTAGTTTTGAAATGGGTAAAAAAGCTACAGAAATATTAATTGATGAAATTAAAAAGATGAATAATGATATTGAATTCTCTTTTCAAAAAGTGGTATTACCAACCTCTTTAATCATAAGAGAATCTACTTAATTTTTTAAGAATTTAATATTGCGTTGTAGTCCAGCAAATTTTGTTCGCTTTACAGCTGATTTTTTGAAAACTCGTTTAAAAACAGTTTCAGTAATTTCTTCCCAATCCTTTTTCATACTGGTTAATAAATCTGGATTTGGGATGAATTTTTCTTCATAATGTGGTTTTGAAAATCGATTCCACGGACAAACATCTTGACATATATCACAACCAAACATCCAATCTTCAAATTTTCCTTTTACTGATTTTGGAATTTCTTCTTTTAATTCTATGGTAAAATAGGAGATACACTTGCTTCCATCAACAGTATTATTTAGTAAAATTGCTTGAGTAGGACAGGCATCCACACAACGAGTGCATTTCCCACAATGATTCGTTTTAAATGGAGTATCATATTCCAATTCTAAATCCAATATCAACTCAGCTAAAAAGAAAAAAGAGCCTTTGTTTTTTTGAATTAATAACGAATGTTTTCCTCGCCAACCTAAACCACTTTTTTGTGCCCAAGCACGCTCCAAAACAGGAGCAGAATCTACAAAAGCTCTTCCGTTTACTTCACCAATATTTTCTTGAATAAAAATAGTAAGTTCTTTTAATTTTGATTTTAATACATGATGATAATCTTCACCATAAGCGTATTTAGCTATTTTATAAGTATCATTGTTTTGAATTTGTTCAGGAAAATAATTGAAGGATAAACTAATTACCGATTTAGCTCCGTCAACCAATAGTCGTGGATCAAGCCGTTTATCAAAGTAATTTTCCATGTATTGCATATTGCCATGATAACCGTTTTTAAGCCACATCTCTAAATTTTTGGCTTCTTCCTCTAAAAAATCGGCTTTGGAAATACCACAATTTTCAAATCCTAATCGTTTTGCTTCTTGTTTTATTAAATTGGAATATTTTTGATTGTTTTTCACGTACTACAAAACTAATAGAATTTCTTGTATTTAGTAAAATTCAATTTAGTTCTATTCAAAAAAAATATTATGGGTTTTATTAAATTGTTAATCTCCAAAACTCATCCCAATTCCTTTTGCTGTTTTTACTAATGCCGATTGTGGATTTATATAATGGTATTTACTAATAGCTTCTAAAAAAGGCACTGAAACTACATCCGGATGGTTGTAGGCAACCATTTTACCAAAAACTCCACCAATGGCTAATTCCATCGCTTTTACTCCAAATTGAGTAGCTAACACTCTATCAAAAGCAATTGGAACACCTCCGCGTTGCAAATGTCCGAGTACAGTTTCTCTCATATCTACTTCGCATCCGGCATCTTTTAAATCATTTAATAATTTATTAGCAATTCCTCCTAATTTTAAATTTTCATTACCTATTTCATCACTTTTAGCTGATAAAACTTCACCTCCTTTTTGTTTAGCTCCTTCTGAAACCACAATAATTACATGTCCTTTTCCGTCTATAATTCGCTTATTAATAGCCTCTAATATTTTAGGGATTTCATAAGGAATTTCAGGGATTAAACAAATTTCGGCACCTCCAGCAATGGCTGAACTTAATGCAATCCAACCCGCATCGCGTCCCATAACTTCAAGTATAATTACTCTATTATGTGAAGAGGCTGTAGTTACCAACCTATCCACGGCTTCGGTTGCTATTTGAACAGCGGTTTGGTAGCCAAAAGTATAGTCCGTGGCCGATAAATCATTATCAATAGTTTTTGGTACACCAATAATATTTAGACCTTTTTCAAATAATGTTTGAGAAATACGTTGCGATCCATCTCCACCAATATTAATTACGGCATTTATACCCATGTTTTTCAACTTTCGAATCATTTCATCAGATCTATCAACAAAAGACCAGGTTCCATCGTTTTCTTTTACTGGCCAAGCTAACGGACCACCTTTAGTTGTAGTTCCTAAAATTGTACCTCCTTGATAATGAATACCTGCAACAACCTTGTCAGTTAAATTGATAATTTCCGTAGGCTCTTGTAAAACGCCATCAAAAGATTGAATACTACCTACAACTTCCCAATCTTTAGTTTGAGCTGCTCGTTTAACAATTCCTCTTATAACTGCATTTAAACCTGGACAATCTCCTCCACCTGTTAATACTAATGCTCTTTTCTTCATAATTGTCTATTTTTTATTTATTCAATTTCTTTTATGGGTTAATCTCCAAAACTAATACCAACTCCTTTTGCTGTTTTTATTAAATTATGTGATAAATTAACCTTATTATATTTATTAATTACTTCTTTTAATGGCATAGATAAAACCTCCGTATTATGATGAATTGCCATAGTTCCAAATTTCTTTTCTTTCACTAATTCAAAAGCTTTTACACCTAATTCAGTAGCTAAAATTCGATCAATAGCAGTTGGTGTTCCACCGCGTTGTAAATGCCCTAAAATAGTTTCTCTAATATCTGCTTCAAAATTAAAATTCCTTAATTTATTCGCGATTTTACGAGCTATTCCCCTATGGTTAATTTCAGAAGATTTTCCTTTTAAATAAGCACCTTCAGCAACCACAACAATAGCAAATCCACGTTTATTTATAGCATACCTAGTATTTAATTTTTCTACAATTTTATTCATTGTAAAAGGAATTTCAGGGATTAAACAAATATCAGCACCACCAGCAATTGAAGCTTGTAAAGCTATCCAACCTGCATCTCTCCCCATAACTTCTAAAATTAAAACTCTACTATGAGAATTTGCCGTAGTTACTAATTTATCAACAGCTTCTGTTGCCACTTGTACTGCTGTTTGAAAGCCAAAAGTATAATCTGCTACAGATAAATCATTATTTATTGTTTTAGGAACTCCAACAATATTCATCCCTTTTTTAAATAATTTATAGGAAATTTTATGAGATTCATTACCTCCAATATGAATTATAGCATCAAAATTTAAAACTCTAATATTGTAAAATAATTTATCGCTTAAATCTACATTTTCTATAGAACCATCTTCTTGTTTAACAGGAAAATTAAAAGGATTTCGTTTGTTGTTTGTTGTTAATATGGTGCCTCCTTCAAAATGAATTCCTCTAACTCTTTTTTCATCAAGTAGAAGTAATTCTAAGGGTTCTTTCAAAATTCCATCAAAACCATTAATACTACCTATTACTTCCCAATTTGTATCATTATCAGCACGTTTTACAATGGCTCTAATAACTGCATTCATTCCTGGACAATCTCCTCCACTATTTACTATTAAAATTCGTTTTTTCATGTTATCATCCAGTTCTAAAAAGTGTTCTAAAATTGTGTGAGATAATTTACTAATTAAGTTTAGAGACTCACAATAAAGAAACGCAAAATTAAATAAGTACTGCCTAGTAGGCAAAAAAATGGATAGTTATTATTTTATTAATTTAGTAGCTTTCATTACGAAAACGTTTTCATAACCTCTATAAACTAAAAATCTGCTATTAACAATTTCATCAATGGTAGATTTTTACAACTAACTACTTAAATTTTTATTTCTTAATTTTCTTTTCAATGTAATAAACCGATTCATCTGGTTTAAAAGCTCGGTTAAACCACAATGGTCTTCGCTCTCCATTTGGTCCAGGAGCTGACCGTGTCATAGCCAACCATTCTTTATAAATTTCGTGCGATTTATTAGTATCTACAAATATATCTCCATATTTTTCATCTTTCTCTGGCTTTTCAATTCGTACTCGTTGATGCCAACAATGCATACCACTAATTGGATCAGGATGAACGGCGTGTGTTATATTTTGATGCACACCGCCATCTTTCCAAAAAATTCGTTTAGAATCTTTATCAGAAGATTCAAAAGGTTTAATACCTGAAATGGTATTCATTTTCCATGCTCCTTTCCCATCTCCTTCAATTTTTACGGTATTGGTTGCCCAACGATTTCCTGTTTTATCTTGTGGTCTTCTCCATCTTCCAATATGATGTGAACAAGCGACAACTCCAGGCTTCATACTTTGTGTTACCCAAACTTTATCAATAAAATAGCCAATATCTGTATTCATTTTTACCAAATCTCCTGTTTTAAAATCCCATTTTTTTGCATCATCAGGATGCATCCAAATTGGATTTCTATTGGAAATTTCAACCAGCCATTTTGCATTTCCTGAACGGGAATGAATTAATGTTGGCAATCTAAATGTTGGAACTAACACGTATTCTCCTTTTGATTTATCTAACACATCATTATGAATATGACTTTTGATATATGTTGGAGTAGCGTATTCTGGCCATTTCCAATCTACCATAGTTTGCGAATAAAACTCATTTTTACGAGATGGCGTAGGGAACCCTACACAAGGTTTACCATTTATCATCACTCCAATAGGTTTTCCATCTTTTGAAATTACATCATTAGTTGGGTCTACTCTAGTGCCTTTTAGTTGTTCTTCCGTAAGAAGATTTTCATTCATTTTATAGGACTCACCTTTTTCAATTTCGTAAGCACCATACTTTTTCATGTACTCAAGAGCAGCAAACTGTCCTGTAAATCCATCAGCTTTTGCTGTTTCATTTAATCCTTTAATTCTTTCAAAAATATATTGGTAATATTCATCAATTGTAATTTTTTCTCCTGGTCTGTATGGAGATTCAAATGTTTTGCGAATTCCCATACTTCCATCAGGGTCAATTCTCCAAGAAAGTTCAATGAAAAATTCATCTTCTTCCCAAACTTCTCCTGGATTTGCCTCATAGGTTAACTTCACTGGTTTTCCATTTCTACGTGCTGCCTCTCTTAATACTGGTTGTCTAAATGCTACCCAAGTTCCTCCGTGTGTAGCATAACTATTTAAATCGTGACGTTCAGATGCTAGTCCCATTGGCAATACAAAATCTGCATAAAAAGCAGTTTCATTCCATGTTGGAGTTAATGCTGCATGCAATCCGAATTTACTTTCATCAGAAAACATTTCCATCCAAGTAAATCCATCAGGATAGGTCCAAACAGGGTTAAATACTCGTGAAAAATACACATCCATTTTCCCTCTTCCTTCTTTTAAGAAATGTGGTAATAATTGACTCATTTCAAAGAAAGCTAGTGGGTATTCTTTTGGAAAATGCAATTCATTCCATTTTTTTTGTGGTGCAGGTGGATTTGGTTGTGTTGGTTTAAATTTATTCCACGAATTAGGAGAAGTTCCTCCTTTTGCTCCAACAGCTCCTGTTAAAACCGATAAGAAATGTAAACAACGAGCCACTGCCCAACCTCCTAAGTTTGAAGCTCCTGCAGCACGCCAGTTATGTGATGCAAATCGTTCACCGGCTTCCCCAATTTTATGTGCAATTTCAACAATCATATCCGCTTTTACACCTGATTCTTTCTCTGCATATTCTGGAGTAAATTCTTTATACTCTTCAATCATTGCAGCAATATAATTCTCAAATGTAATTTCTTTGTCGCTATGACGAGCTTGTAAATATTCTTTCCAATTAGTCCAATTTTCTAAATAATCTCTGTTGTATAATCCTTCTTCTAAAATTATTAATGCCATAGCTAATAAAACAGCTGCTTCAGTACCTGGATATGATGGTAACCAGTAATCTGACATACTAGCAGTATTCGATAAACGGGGATCCATGGTCGCTAATTTAGCGCCTCTCATTTTTCCTTCAATAATACGTTGTGCGTGCGGATTGAAATAATGACCCGATTCTAAATGTGCAGATATCAATAAAATAAATTTTGCTTCTGCATGGTCAGGTGATGGCCTATCGTAACCATACCATAAATTATATCCAAAACGAGCTCCTGAAGAACAAATATTTGTATGCGAATTATGTCCATCAATTCCCCAACCTTGTAAAATCCAGTTCATGAATTTTTCATTACCTGGTCTTCCAACGTGGTACGCTATTTCATTATGACGATCTTCCAAAATTGCTTTTCTAATTCGAGCTGCAATAGTATCTAGAACTTCATCCCAAGAAACGCGTTCCCATTCTCCGTCTCCTCTTTTTCCTTTTCGTTTTAGTGGAAATAAAATTCTGTCTGGATCTGTAACCTGATTAATGGTAGCAGGACCTTTTGCACAATTTCTACCCCTACTTCCAGGATGAAAAGGATTCCCTTCAAACTTTTTTACTTCTTGTGTTTCTTTATCAATAAAAGCTGTTAAACCACAGGCACTTTCACAATTAAAGCAAGTTGTAGGTACAATTTGGTATGTTTTTTTCTCTTTTCTAGGCCATACTTTCGGATTGTATTCTACCCAATTATCCCACTTTTCTGGTGGAGGAAAATTTTCGTATAATTGTGCTACTTCTTCGTCAGAAAACTGACGCATATCGCCATCAAATTCTTGATATCCTTCTTTGTGCAGATTTGGAATAATTCCTAATTTTTCTGCTATATTTTCTATAAACGATGGTTTTTTATAACCCATGATAATTTATGATTTACAAATTTTTTAATTATGAATTACGAATTGTTCGTTAGACTGAGAATGGATTCCTGCCTTCGCAGGAATGACAAATCATCACCTTTCAGCTTTTGAACTTTGCTTTTCAAACTTTTAGATTTCGATATTTTAATATTTAATTTTTTCATTTAAAATTCCACTTTTAGAATTACGAAGAATCTAAGCTAACGGAATTCTTTGAGGTGCTTCAATCCAGATTTTTTCTGTTGCGTAAATTCCTAATAACATTAATATTGCTACGATTGTTAATATACTTCCATCAAGAGATTCCTCGATTCCTCGGAATGACAGTAATACTAATGGCAATACATTTCCTACAAACACAACTCCTATCCAAAATAGATTTTTATATCGTCCTTTAGTAATCATTTTAACAACCGTTTTTGCGGCTGTTGTTGGGTGTGTAATTGTTAGTTCTGTTACTAGCGTAAATAAATTAACAACCAATGCAATTATCATGGTGTTTTTTAGAATACTCATCCAATCTTCGTTTCCAAAAATTAAAGCAGCTATTATAAAAATGGAAGCACCTGCCATAACACTGTGCACTAACATATGCAATGGTAATGTTGGACTTTGCCAAAAATCACGCCCTTTTGCTTGTGCAAATAAGAATGCCGTATAAATTGCTAACAGTACGGCAAAAACAGCTGTAACCCACAGTAAAATAGTTTCTCCTGTATTTATATTAAAAAATGTCATTGCTCCCCAAACGGTTACCAACAATCCGAAAACAGTAATTGTATAACCACCTTTTACCAACCAAGAGTTCCATTGTGGACGTAACAAAACATTTAAAAAACGATCTGGTCTATCTAAGTCCATCACCAAGAATAATCCTGTTAATGCTAAAAATGTTAATGAAATTCCTGCCGACCATAATTTAGCTGTTGAAGAAACCTCATAGCCAAGCATTATAGCTATAAATGGAATTAAAAATGCACCTGCGGCAATTGCCTTTGTAAATACGTAGGTTGAAACTTCCCAACCCCATAAAATCCCTTTATCTGGTGTATCATAAACTCTACGTGCTTTGCCTGTTAACACATCAATATAATTTGGATTCTCACTTTCTTTCTTTTGATATGCTGCTTCAATTTCATTATTTATTGTCATTTGCAATAAATCTACATCATCATTTGTATGCATCATTTTTTCAGCCGCTTTTGCAAAATGCCCAACACCACGAGCTTGTGAGCTCCATAAACTTGGCCCTGATTTATCCGTAGCTTCAGGAACTAATGAAGCATCATCAGCATCAATATAAAATAAGTTTGGCTTTGTTCCTTTTTCTGGTTTTCTAACTTTTACTGCTTGGCGTGCCAATAATTGAGAAATCTCAGTAGTTGGATTTTCCATATCTCCTGCAATAATTGCGTGTTCAGGACAAACAGAAACACAAGCAGGCTCTCTACCAACATCAACTCTGTGTGCACAATAATTACATTTTGCTGCTGTGTTGGTATCAGGATCAATGTATAATGCATCATACGGACAAGCTTGCATACAAGATTTACAACCAATACAACGGTTGTTATCAAAATCTACAATACCATCTTCACGTGTATATAATGCTTCCACCGGACAAATTTCTACACAAGGAGCATCTGTACAATGATTGCATCGCATTACAGAAAAAATTCGCCTTGTATCTGGAAATTCTCCTTTTTCTATTTGTTTAACATAGGTTCTGTTAACACCAATAGCCACATCGTGTTCTGATTTACAAGCTGTTGTACAAGCATGACAACCAATACATTTACGATTGTCAATAATAAAACCGTACTTCATATTTTATTTTAAAGTTAGCATTCAACAAATTTAATTATTGATAGTATTAGTATTGTGATTAGAATCACATTGAATATTATTTAGATTAAATATAAATAGTGGGAATATCCTTTATTAAAATTTGGCTTATCTTTGTATAAATTTATACATTATTAATGACAATTCAACTTTTATTTTTTGGGATTACAGCTGATTTGGTTGGAGACAATAGTTTGGACTATAAAATTGATAAACCCATTAGTATTCAAAAGTTTAAAGAACAATTAGTAAGTGATTATAAGGTATTGAAAAATATAAACGAATTTGTAATTGCAGTAAATGAAGAATATGCAAATGACGAATTAATTATAAAAGATGGTGATGTTGTTGCTATTATTCCACCTGTTAGTGGTGGTTAGTTTCTAAGATATTTCTTATCAATATAAAATGTTCCAAACGGAACTAGTGATGCTCCAAGAATTATCCAAAAAGTTTTAGTTTTCCACTTTAATTCATATTTCAACATAACTACCAATATAACATAAGTAAGAAATAATATTCCGTGTGGCATACCTAGCATTTTTACGTACGTATCATTATCTACTAAATATTTTATTGGAGTTGCAATAAATAACAATAATATAAATGACAAACCTTCTAACAAACTAATAACTCTAAATGTATTTTTCATTTGATTTCCTTAAAATTAAAGATTTTGCAATAATAGACTTTAGATTTGTAAATTTGTATAAATTATAGTTAAAATAATGATTGAAAGAACATCTATAAAAATAACATCCGATACGTTAAATTTACAAGATTGCACTAATTTTGTTGATGATGCTTCTTGTGGTGGCGTAGTGTTATTTGTAGGAACAGTAAGAAATTCTACTAAAAATAAAACCGTAAACTTACTTGAATTTAGTGCATATGAGCCTATGGCGGTTAAAGAACTACAAAAAATAGCCGATAAAGCTTTAACACTATTTCCCATTTATAAAATTGCAATACATCATGCTGTTGGTAAATTAAAGATAGGTGAAGTTCCTGTAATTATTGCAGTATCTTCAGCGCATAGAAAAGCTGCTTTTGAAGCTTGTGAATTTGCCATTGATACCTTAAAAGAAACGGTTCCTATTTGGAAAAAAGAGTATTTTGATGATGGTGAAATTTGGGTAAATTCGCATCCTTAAACTATTTTCATTTTAGTTAACAAAAAAGAAGCATTCATATTTTTACAAACTCCTTCTTTTAATTTGTAATCAAAATTTAATTCATCCTTTATAATTTCAGCATCAAAATAATAGTTTTTAACTTCTGGTAACTCCTTTTCTACTTCACACAAGCTTAAATCATGTGTTGCTATAATTCCTGTTGAATTTGAAGCGACTAATTTTCTAATAAATTTTTTAGAGCCAATTGCTTTATCTGTACTATTTGTTCCTTTTAAAATTTCATCTAAAATTATAAAATACTCATTATCTGCTATTTTATCTACAATAAACTTTAATCGTTTTAATTCAGAGAAAAAATATGATTCATCATCAACTAAAGAGTCTGTAGTTCGCATACTGGTAATAAGTTTTATTGGAGCATACTTGAATTTTTTGGCACAAACGGGCAAACCACTATTTGCCATTACAATTGCCATGGAAACTGTTCTTAAAAAAGTACTTTTCCCAGCCATATTGGCACCGGTAATAATAAAAAATTGGTGCTTATCAATTTTAAAATCATTACTTATTCTAACAGTATCATTCAATAAAAAGTGTCCTAGATTTTTGGCTTCTATCATATTTTTAGAATTTTGAATTTCTGGAAATTCATATTCTGGATGATTGAATGCGAAATTTGCCAATGAATTTTGTGCATCAAAAAAGGCAATAACTTTAAACCATTTCTCAACTTTTTCTTTATAATTAATTATCCATTGTTCTATTTTATAAACTTGTTGTAAATCCCATAATAAAAATCCGTTTCCTAAAAAACCAACTATCAAATTATTACGCTGATCTAAGGCATCTAATATTTTTGAGAATTTAGCAACTATTTTTGAAGCTTTTTCAGTTTCATTTTTAATTTCTAGTTGTTTTTCTTTTAAAATTGTTGATGTAAATGAAGTGTTTTCAATTTCATTTAACAATTTATGGTATTGTTTAAAAGTATCTTTTGTTTTGTTAGCATATTTGTACAATATGTTTACTTTTTTTAGAAACATGCTAGATATTCCTAATCCAATAAAAAACCAAATCCATAAAATTTTATTTGGAATAAATTGAAAACTGGTAAGTATTATTACGATTAATGAGATTACTGAAAATAGTAATGGCAAAACTGCCAAATATTTTGGAAAAACTATTTTGTAATTATGTATCCACCTTATTAAACTTTGAGTAGAATATTCAACTTTTACTAAACTACCTAGTGCAGAAAATTGTTGTCGCCATTTTGATTTTTCACTCAATTCTTTAATTCCGCACTGCTTTTCTTCAATATTAGAAATATCGTTTTTTGTAATATATGCAGCAAACTCCTTTTTGCCATCACTTGTTACCGTTCTATTACAGTATTGAAAAAAAGAACCTTTTCCAAACAAATCTATATCATAACTAAAAAAATGAGATGGGTTTATAAATTCTTTCCCTTCATTTAATCTATTAAAATCACCTTTTAAAACAGCTAATTCTGTGTTATTTATTTGAAGTAATTCTTTATTAAAATTCCATTTATATTGTAATTTACTATGTCTTAAAATTAAAAATATAAACAAAATAATCCAGCTTACAATTATGGAAATCATAATTCTAGAATTTCCAAAAAAGAAATAAATTCCAAAAGCGGCAATTAAAAAAACAAATAAACGTATTGTACTAGAAACAGCTAACTTGTGTTTTAACTCTTTTAATTTTCTCTCAAAATATAGTTTTTGAGTTGTATAAAATTCTACTGGATTTTTCATTTAATAATTTTGTATTCCTTCCGATAAACTCAATACAGAAAGTAATGGATATTTTTCTTTTAATTTTACTACTACATCATAACTTGTAATTCCTTTTTTACAAATAATCACATAATTTTTATTGAAGTTCGGTTTAAATTCATCCATCTCAAATTGTGAATATGGTATTTTTTGAGTTACTGGAAAAGGAAGTTCTATATCAATATTATTAATAACGCTAATAATTTCTAAAGAATTATTTTCTAATTTTTGTTTTAATTCCTTTGATGAAATTAAAAACTCAGCGTTTTGTGTAGCACAATATTTTTGCTGATAATCTGAATTTAAAAACAGCTCACTAATATTTAACGCATCGTTCTTTTTAAGTTTTATTTTAAGTTGTGAATTTTTTAAACTATTATAAATCAATAACGTATTGGTTAACAAATTACCTGTTTTAGTAATTAATTTTATTACTTCATTTACTTGCAACAAAGCTATTATTCCAACAATAGGATTTAACGTTCCAGCTTCTTCGCAGTTAGGAATATCAGTAGCTATTTTTGGAAAAGCATCTCGTAAATTACACGTATAATTTCCATCTTTATTTAAAACATTAAACGTTGCTACATAACCATCAAATTTGTATAACGAACCATAAACCAATGGTTTTTTTGTTAAAAAACAAGCATCATTTATTAAATATTTTACAGGTAAATTATCGGTAGCTTCAACAATTACATCATATTTTGAAAGTACATTTAAAATAGAATCTTTTGCAATTGCTATTTCTGAGAATGTGACTTTTGTAAAAGGAGCTCTCTTTTTTATTTCATTTGCTAAAATTTTCGCTTTCGATTGTTCAACATCTTCTACTTTATAAAAAACTTGTCGGTGTAAGTTTGAAATAGAAATGGTATCAAAATCTACCAAATGAAGTTCTCCAACTCCGCTAGTTGCCAAATAAATTGCTATTGGACTCCCCAAACCTCCACAACCAATAACCAACACTTTTGCTTGTTGCAATAATTGTTGCCCTTTTTCGCCTATTTCTGACAAAGTGGTTTGGCGTTTAAAATAGTTTGTTTTGTTTAGCTCCATTCTTAATTTAATATTATTGATCGTCCTTAATTAATCATAAAATGTTCGTCACCCTAAACTTGTTTGAGGGTCTCACTTTATTATGTTGATTTACAATCATCATGAGATTCTGAAACAAGCCTGCCTTGCCGACAGGCAGGTTCAGCATGACGTATAAATATGATACAAAACGGATATACATTTTAATTTTTTATCATCAATTTTATTCAATTTTTTTGTTTGAAAATTCATTTAAATAGTGTTGAATTGCTTTTTGTAGATATTTAAATTTATCTGATTTATTAAAATTGAAGTTTTCTAATTCTTCTTTATTATTATTTACAAAAATATCCCAACATTCTTTTGCATACACTAAATTATTTCTACTTAACTTAATTTTATGTTGATACAATTCCTCATATTTTTCCGAAATATTATCAGAAAATATTAATTGCGATTTTTCTTTTTCGTCAATACAAACTAAATAATATTGATGATCTTTTCTATAGTTTTTTAGTAAATATGTGCAAACTGCCAACATATTTATTTGGTTAACCAAATTATAATTGAACCATAAAACTACTTTATTATAAGTATCGGCATTTTCTAATTTTACTAAAGGTTTAATGGAAGCATCAAAATAGGCAAGCTTATCTATTTGATATTCTTTTTCAAAATAAGCATAACGCAATTTAAAAAAAGCATCACTACCAATATCTTTATGAATTGGTCCTTCATTTAACATTTCATTAAAAACAATTCGCTCACCCATTAAATTGACTTCTTCAAATTGCTGAGCTGTTTTTTCACCATTTAATACGTGAATACTATTATTCATTTATTTCTTTTTTGGCTTTTTTAAATTCTTCTGGTGTATTTATATTTCTAATTAAATCATCCTCTACTTCAATAATTTCAACTTCTGAATTAATCAACACTTTACGTGGACAAGAATATCCTTGAGCTAAATAATTGAGTAATAATGGATAACTTTTGGGTTCCCAAAGAGTAATTAAAGGTTCAGGAAATTGTTTTCCTTTTCCTTTAATAGTAGTTGCTGCTTTTGAAGGATTTCTGTATTTTAATAATTTTTGAATAACTTTATCATCTACAAAAGGCAAATCAGTTGCCAGCACTAACCAAGCTACATTTGGATTAGATTGAAATGCGGAACAAATTGCACCAAACGGACCTAATCCTATAAAAGTATCAACTATTTTATTTTCTATAGTAATATCTTGTTCTTTTCTAACGGATAAATATGTTTTTAAATGATTTTTTTCAAGCAATTCAATAGCAACATCTCGTTGATTTTTACCATAAAAATATAATGTGCCTTTATCTGTTCCCATTCTGGTACTTTTACCACCTGCCAACACCAATCCTTGAATGGCTGCAATTTTTTCTTGAATTAAATTTTCAATATGTTTTGAAATCTTATCAATTTCAGAAACTTTATAACATTTTAAATTTTTGATTTGTGGATTTTTCTCCAATAAAAAATCAAAATATTTAGCATCTTCAGTTAATTTAATTACAAATTGGATATTATTTAGTTGCTCCAATCGTTTTAAAACTGAAGCTTCTTTTTCATTATCCAATACTAAAATTTGCTTGGTTGCCTGATAATGATTTCCGTTTATAAACACAAAATCGTACTGCGAAAATTGGATTCTTTGATTGAATTTGTTTAGGTTTCCAATACTATTGATTGTGATATTCCCGTTAGCATTAAAAACGAATTCTTCAACGTTTTGTTTACGTTCATCTTTTGAGTGAGACGCATCAAAATAAGCTAATTTGTAGTTGGTTAATTTTTCGGAAACTTGCTGTACTAATTTAGAAACTTCATTGCATTTTGTACCCACAATGGCAATTTCATTTGGTGCGAAATTATTATTATTTCGTAAACCTAGTTTGGCATGTTTTTGATGTTTACCCATTGTTTATATCACTTTTTCCTCCTGATTTTTTCACTAATTTCACTTCTTTTATCACCATTTTTTGTGAGATGGCTTTACACATATCGTACACGGTTAAAGCAGCAATATTTGCTCCTGTTAACGCTTCCATTTCAACGCCAGTTTTTCCTTCAATAGAAACTTCGCAAATAATTTCAATGTGTTCATTATCAATAATTTGAATATCAATATCGGTTCCATTAATTAATAACGGATGACACATTGGAATAAGGTCTGATGTTTTTTTAACCGCCTGAATTCCAGCAACAATTGCCGTTTGAAAAACCGGTCCTTTTTTGGTAATTAATTCTTTTCCCTGAAAATGTGCAATAATTTCACTTCCTAAAAACATAGTAGCTTTAGCCGTAGCTTTTCGTTTGGTGATTTTTTTATCACCCACATTTACCATTTTTGGGTTGTTTTTTTTGTTTATGTGAGTAAATTTATCTTTCATAATAAAAAGATTGCTTCACTGCGTTCGCAATGACGGGTTATTTTATCTGTACGTTATAATTGGAAAAACTTCTCCTTTTGTAAAATTACTCTTATCATCTGGCAATTCCAAAAAAGCATCAGCATCAACTAAATTTGCTAAATCACCAGAACCTTTTCCTGAAACTGGAGTCGCCATTAGTTTTCCATCAACATTTTTTAAAGTAACTTGTAAAAAATAAGTTAAATCTGGTTTAAAATAAAAATCTTCGGATAAAATTGCTTTATTTTTATTTTCAAAATTTAATCCTACCGATTTATAATACCAAGGATAAAAATATTTTAAACAACTTACATACGTTGAAACTGGATTTCCAGGAAATGCAAAAACTGTAGTATTGCCATTTCGACTCCGCTCAGCATAAACTTTTTTACCAAACCAAAATGGTTTTCCTGGTCGTTGTTTTACTCTGTGAAATAATTTTTTAACGCCTAAATTATTTAAAATTTCCGGGATAAAATCTAGTTTACCTTTAGATACTGCCCCGCTAAAAAGCAACACATCATATTCATTTAAAAAAGTTTCAATTTTTTGAGATAACATTTTTTTATCATCTTCAATATGAGCTGTTTGGGCATTTATATTTAACTTTTTTAAATGTGCTACTAAGGTAAATACATTGCTTCTTCTTATTTGAAAATCTGCAGGTTTTTCAGAAACTTTTACTAATTCATTACCTGTAGAAATAATCATTACTTTGGGTTGCTTGGCAACTTTTACGGTAGTTTTACCAACCGTTGCAAAAACTCCTATTTCTGCAGCTGATATTTTAGTGTTTTTTTTGATTAAAATAGCTCCTTGTTTTCTATCTAATCCTTTTTTATGAATATTTTGAAAATCTTTTATAACATCTGTTTCTAACGTTGCTATTCCGTTTTCAATTTTCAATAATTCATATTGAACAACAGCATTGGTGTTTTTTGGTAAAACTGCACCTGTCATTGCTTCTAAACAATTGGCTGTGTTTTGTAGTGTTTTTTGAGCATCACCTGCGGCTTGAATTCCTTCAATTTTAAAATTGGTTTGACCTTTTTTAAAAGTATCAATATTTATTGCAATACCATCCATACTAACTCGGTCAAATGGAGGAAAATCTCGATCTGCAATAATATCTTCTTTTAAAACCCTGCCTAATGATTTTTCAAAATCTATATTTTCTGTTCCAAAGTTTTGCTCATTATTTAAAATGATAGCTAATGCTTCTTTTACTGTAGTTAAGCTCATTTTCTATTTCTTTTCAATTAATTTATCCTCCAATGGTTGACATACTTTCGGAAACGTTGTTATCTCTGGTGGCTTCTGCCACAAATCCATTTTCAGGTTTATGATGAACTGTGTTGATAAATAAATCTTTCAATTCATCATCTGTTGCTCCGTTTCTTATAAAATCTCTTACATTAAAAACACCGCTATCAAACAAACAGTTTTTAAAAAGTCCGGTTGCTGTAATTCTAATTCTATTGCAATCGCCACAAATTGTTCGGGTAAAAGCTGGTATAATTCCAAAGGTTCCTTTGTAATTTGGTATTTGATAGTTTACCGAAGTGGAAGATTTTTTAGATTTTACTTTATTTATAGTTTTATAATGATTTTCAATAAAACTATAGATATTTTTAAAGTTCCACTCTTCATCCATTTTTCGTTGTCCTTTGCCGTTAAAAGGCATTTCTTCTATAAACCGAACGGCAATATCTTTATCTTTTGAAAGCTGTACAAAATCAATAATTTCATCGGTATTAAAACCTGATTGAACTACTACATTTAGTTTTAATTTCAGTTTGCTTTTTTCTAAATCTAAAAAGGTTTCATACACATTATCAAAAACATCTCTTCTAGTAATTTTTGCAAATTTCTCTTTTTGCAGACTGTCAATACTTAAGTTAATACTGTTTATATTTAGCTCCTCTAATTTTTCAATATGTTTAGAAATTAAGGCTCCGTTTGTGGTAATGTTTATTTCATTTAACTTATCATTAAATGATAAGGATTCTAAAAAATGTATAAAATCTTTTCTAACAAATGGCTCTCCGCCTGTTAAACGAACTTTGTTTACGCCCAACTCCGAAAGTATCCGAACAATTCGATACATTTCTTTATACGTAAGCAACTCTTTTCTAGCTACAATATTGATTCCTTGAGCTGGCATACAATATTGGCATCGTAAATTACATCTGTCTGTAATTGCCAGTCGTAAATAGCTTATTTTTCTTCCAAATTTATCTTTAAGTTCCAAAATACTTTTATTTTAATATAAAAAATCTAAATACGAACAAGAGCTGTCATCTTTGTTCTCTACATCACTACCGCAATGTTTTTTTAAAGAATTTATAAGATATTCTTTATCTTTAATTACTATTTTCTGATTTTCAACTGAAATTACATCTTTTAATTTTAATTTTTTTAATTCTCTTATTACTGTTTCATAAGTTGTATTTGCAACAGCGGCAATTTCTTTTCTTTGAATACAATATGTAATTTCAATTCCTTCTTCAGTACTTTTTCCGTAGGAATTTGCAATTATTAATAATGCTTCTATCACTTTTCCTTTTACTGAAAATAAGGCGTTATGTTTTTGTCTTAGCTCAAAATACTGCAACTCTAAAGAAAGATAGTTAATTAATAAAAAGCTTAATTTAGGTGTGCTTTTTAATATTTTTTTCAGGTTTTTTAAACTAATAAAATAAGCTTTTACGTGATTTAAAGCTGAAGCACTAAACAAGTATTTTTGAAAATTTAAACTTGATAACCCTACAATATCTCCTTTTGAAGCTAATTTTAAAATAGTTGATTTAGCAAATTCAGTATTAAATATTTTTACTTTACCTTTTGTTATAAAATAAATTCCGTCAACTTTTTCACCTTGTTCAAATAAAAAAGCATCTTTTTCATATTTTTTAATGTAAAATAAATTCTTTGTTTTACTATTTTGAGCTAAAAGGTTTAAGTTAAAATTTATACTTTTTTTTAACTTTAACTCCAGCTCTCTAAAATTGTGTTTACTATATTGATTAAACATAAAATAAATTTAGTAGTTGGTATTTTTATCTCGTTCCATAAATATAAAAATAGGATAAAAAAATTGAATGCAAAGTTACAACTTTTAGAAGGTTTATTTGTAACAAAAATTTTATGGAAATAAGGTGTGTAACGCTCAAAAAAGAAAGTCAATTATTAACAATAACTGTCTTTTAAAAAATAGATCTCAAAAAATAATCATCAATTATTTTCAGATTTATAATCCATTAAAGAAGATTTTTTTATAAGATTAACTAGTTCCAATTTATTTTTAATTACAATTAGTTTAGAACCAATATCAATATAATTCATTTTTTGCAGTTTGCTTAACGTTCTAATAGTGTTTTCTAATGAAACACTTGAAAATGAAGAAATATCCTTTCTGGAAGTGCAATGTTCAATTAGTATTCCTTCCGTTGTTTTTACACCAAATTTTGCAGAAATTAACAAAAGAGCATCAATAACTCTTTCGGTAGCAGATAATAAACTTAAATGCTTTTGACGAATTTCATAATTACGAACTTTGGCTGCCAATGCTTTTATAAGTGTTAAACTAAAATCATTATACTTGCTTAATAAAATTTCTAAATTTTTAGGAGTAATAAAATAGGCTTCCACTTTTTCTTCTGCCACAGCACTTGCTCCATAATATGCTGAATTAAAAGCCGATATGCCAATTAAATCTCCTTTTGCTGCTAATTTTAAAATTTGTTTTTTATTTTTAGAACCTGAATTATATACCTTTATTTTTCCTTTTAAAATAAAATAAAATCCTGTTACCAATTGATTTTCTCTTACTAAAAAATCGCCTTTATCAAATATTTTTGATTCAATTAATGAAGCTGTATTTTTATCTTTAGCTATTTTAAGAAGCTTTTTGAATAAGGCATTTTGATTAAATTTATAATTTTTATTTTTAAAATGATATAGTTCTTCCATTAGCTCATTTTTCACAGATAAAAAGATTTAATTATCCTTAATTTAATTAATATTATTGATTGTCCGTAATTAATCATAAAATGTTCGTCACTCTGTACTTGTTTCAGGGTCTCATTAATATAAATCGGTGATTAGTAAAAACTATATGAGATGCTGAAACAAGCCTGCCTGCCGGTCAGGCAGGTTCAGCATGACGTATAAATATGAAATATGACACAAAACGGATATACACTTTAATATTTACAAAAATTTGAATTATTTACAAATAAAAGATGATTTTTCATATTAATATATGACATCTATCATATTTTGATGTTAAATTCTTGAAATAATTAAAAATTTAACATAATTTTATTTCGATTAAGCTGAACAACTCCCTGATTTTCTAATTTTTTAAGCGTTCTGGAAATTGCTTCTCTAGATACTTTTAAATCACGAGCAATATCAAAATGCTTCATTTCAATTAAATTATTTTGGGTTACTTGTGAAGTGTATTTTAGAAATTTTATAACTCTATCTTCAACTTTTGTAAACGCCAAACTGTTTATTTCATTAATTAAATAAGAAGTTTGTTTTTGATTTAAAGTTGTATAAAATTTTCTCCAAGATTCATATTTACTAAACCATGCATTTGCTATTTTAGTAGGAATGGCAACATAGGTAACCTCAGTCATAGCTTCTAATCTAATTTCGCTAATTTTACTTTCTAACGCGTAGGTTAATGCAATGGCACTAGTTTGATTTTTGCTTAAATAATGTATAAAAATTCCATTCCCTTTACCATCGCGTCGTTTCACTTTTACAATTCCTGAAATAATTATGGGAATAAAATTAATTTCTCTACGAACTTCTACTAAAATTTTATCGGGTTCAATATTTTTTAAAATCCCATTAGATGAAATTTCATTTAATAATTTTTTTTCAAATTGATTAGAAAAATTTTGGTTTATAATTTCATCTAACTTCATGTTCCACAAATTTAGATAAACTTTTAGAAATAATATTTTGAAATATAAGAATCAAATTAGATTTAATGAGGGATTTTATCTTTAAACAAACCATACAAAAAAGCTCCTAAAGTAGCTCCAAAAATAACGACCAAGATGGATACTACACCTTTCCCAAGCAATACAAACATTGGTCCTGGACAAGCACCTGCCAATGCCCAACCTAAACCAAAAAGAATACCACCCAATAAATTTCTATACAAACCTTTCTTTTTTGGAGGAACGTGAATTTCTTTACCTTCAAAAGTTTTAACTACTTTTTTACGAAATAAAAACATGCTTACCATTCCAATTAAAACAGCAGATCCGATAATGCCATACATATGGAATGATTGAAACTTAAACATTTCATATATTCGATACCAAGAAATTATCTCGGCTTTGCTCATAACTATTCCAAAAAGAATACCTACTAAAAAAAATTTAATGTTTTTCATTTGATTTATTTTTTTAGAATAGCAATGGTAGAATATACCACGTCATAATTAAACCTCCAATAAAAAATCCGATTACCGAAATTAGTGATGGAAGTTCTAAATTACTTAAACCCGTTATAGCATGACCTGAAGTACAACCACCAGCCCAACGTGCTCCAAAGCCTACCATTAAACCAGCAACTAATAATATTAAAAATCCTTTTAAAGTTAACATTGTACTTATACTAAAAATTTCTTTCGGCATATAGGTTGCCCCAGCATTTTCAATGCCTATATTTGCTAAGTCTTTTACTGTTTGAGGGTTTATTGCAACTACATTGCTAGTTGTTAACCAAGTTGAAGCAATAAAACCTCCTGTAATGGCACCAGCTACAAACATTAAATTCCATTTGTTTTGTTTCCAGTCTATTTTAAAATAATCGGTAAATTTTCCTGCACCGCCAATGGCACAAAAAGTTTCAAGATTTGAAGAAACACCAAAGCGTTCGCCAAAATAAAAAAGAAGAAACATGATTAACGCAATAATTGGCCCAGCAACATACCACGGCCAAGGCTGCAAAATAAAATCCATAAGTAGTTAATTAGTTAGTATATTATAAATTAGGTGGTCAATTTATAATTAAAATTCTAATATTTCAATTTTATTTCGATGCAATTTAATTTTCCCTTCGTTTTCCAATTGTTTTAAAAGTCTAGAAATTACGACTCTTGAAGTATGTAAATCGTAGGCAATGTCTTGATGAGTTGTTGTTAAAGCAGTTTCTCTCATTATTTGAGCTCTATCCATTAAATACTTGTACAAACGCTCATCCATTTTCATAAATGCCAATGTATCTATAGTTTCCATCATTTCATTTAAACGAATATTAAAACTATCAATCACAAAATTTCTCCAAGATTTATATTTAACCAACCATTCATCTAATTTGGCAATAGGTAAAAATATAATTTCTGAATCTTTTTCTGCAATGGCTCTTATACCGCATTTTCTATGAGATAAAGCACTAGAAAAAGAGCTGGCACAAGTATCACCTCTTTCTAAGAAGTACAATAATATTTCATCTCCTTTTTTATCTTCTCTAACAATTTTTATAGCTCCTTCTAATAATAATGGTACACCGACCATTTTATCTCCTAAATCCACTAATAATTCGTTTTCACGTAGTTTTTTATAGGTTCCTACTTGTACTATTTCATCAATCAACTCATCTTCAAATACAAATGAAAAATAGTTACTTAATTTTTCCCTCATCTTTTAAATATTTTAAAATTTTGTCTGTTGCTCCAGTTCGTTCTTCAATATACTTTTTGGCAACATTTCCTGCTAATTTTCTAGTTTCATTTTGCAAAAATAAATTCTTTAAATGTACGGATAATTTCTCGGAATTATTTACTACAAAACAAGATTTACTTTTTACTAATTCAATAGCCTCCTTAAATTTATTATAATTAGGTCCTATTAGTATTGGAACACCAAAAGTAGCTGGCTCTAACACATTATGAACGCCTGTTTTAGTAAATCCGCCTCCTACATATGCAATAGTGGCATAACTATATATTTTAGTTAAAATACCAACAGTATCAATAATAAAAACCTGAAAATCTTTTAAATTTTTATGCTCCATTTCAGAATATAAAACGGTTGGTTTTTTAATTTCATTTTTTAATTTTTGAATATCCTCTGAATGAATATTATGCGGTGCAATAATAAATTTATCCTCTTCGGAAGCTTCATTATTTATATAATTTATCAACATTAATTCATCGTCTTTCCAAGTACTACCCGCAACTAAAACTTTGTGATTATCTATGAATTTATTTATAAAATCTAATTCATTATTTTGTTTGGTAATTTCAAAAACCCTATCAAAACGAGTGTCTCCACTTACTGTAACATTCTCAAAATGAATAGTATTCAATAATTTTTTTGAATTTTTATCTTGAACAAAAAAATATGAAAATGCTTTTAACGAGTTACGCATCCAACCACCATACCATTTAAAAAAGATTTGATTTTGTCTAAAAATCCCTGATATTAATAAGGTTTCAATATTTCTTTTTTTAAGTTCTTTTAAATAATTTGGCCAAAATTCATACTTAACAAAAAATACTAATTCTGGATGAATAGCATCTAAGAATAATTGAACATTCTTTTTGGTATCTAAAGGCAAATAACAAACTACATCTGCAACTTTATAATTTTTTCTTATTTCATATCCTGATGGAGAAAAAAAAGTAATTACAATTTTTATAGCAGGATTTTCTTTTTTTAGACACTCAATAATTGGTCTTCCTTGTTCAAATTCTCCTAATGAAGCACAGTGAAACCAAAAAACACGATCTTTTTTAGAAATTGCTTGTTCTAGTTTAAAAAAGGTTTCTTTTCTTCCTTTAATAAAAAGACTTATTTTACTATTGAAAATTGCTATAATTTTCAATAAAAACTGAGCAACTACAACTACAATATTATAGATAAAATACATAGTTTACAAAGGTACAAAATAGCCAATAAAAAACTCCTAAACTTATAAGTCTAGGAGTTTAAAATTATTTAAATATGTTTTTTAAGCTTCAAAAGGCTCAATAGAAACATATGATCTGTTGTCTTTTCTTTTACGGAATTGTACCAAACCATCCACTTTCGCGTGTAAAGTATGATCTTTTCCCATATATACATTATCACCTGGGTGATGTTGAGTTCCTCTTTGGCGTACAATAATATTACCTGCAATTGCAGCTTGACCACCAAATATTTTAACTCCAAGTCGTTTAGATTCTGATTCTCTACCGTTCTTCGAACTACCTACTCCTTTTTTATGTGCCATGATATTATGGTTTTAAAATTGTACTTATTTTTTTAATGCTTCAATTAATTCTGCTTTCTTTAAAGAAGTATATCCTGAGATACCTTTATCTTTAGCCAAAGCTTTTAATTCAGCTACTGTTTTTGAACTTAGATTATCTGAGCTTGTTTTTTCAACCACTTCAGTTTTTGGTTCTGCTTTTTTAGTTGCTTCCTTTTTAACTACAGCTTTTTTAGCTACTTTTTTCTTAGCACCACTTGTAGCAATACTTTCAATTTGGATTTCAGTAAAAGCTTGTCTGTGACCATTTTTTACTCTGTATCCTTTTCTTCGTTTCTTTTTAAAAACGATTACTTTATCACCTTTTAAGTGACCTAAAATTTTAGCCGTTACTTCGGCTCCTTCTATAGCTGGGGCGCCAACTGTTACTGTACCTTCGTTATCTAAAAGAAGAACTTTATTAAAAGAAACTTTGTTTCCTTCTTCTTCTTGTAAACGATGCACAAAAACTTTTTGGTCTTTTGCTACTTTAAACTGCTGCCCTGCTATCTCTACAATTGCGTACATAAGTCTTGTTTTATTCGCTTTATTAATAATTAATAACCTTTTGATTAAGGCGGGTGCAAATATAAGTTTTTTTTCTTTTTTTGCAAAACAAATTTAAACTTATAAATCTGCTCATTTTAAACTAGTTATATTGTCAAATACTAAGGTTTCGTTAAATATTACAAAATATCATATTCTTTAAATAAAGTTTAATAAATTTGATATAGTTACTTGCTATGATTCTTTCACACAAAAGAATATTAATTGTGATTTCATTTCAAAGTTGTAACAAATCATAAA
The DNA here is from genome assembly GCF_021647475.1 of Lutibacter sp. Classification (GTDB taxonomy): domain Bacteria; phylum Bacteroidota; class Bacteroidia; order Flavobacteriales; family Flavobacteriaceae; genus Lutibacter. The sequence continues at coordinate 3,709 of NZ_JAKIUR010000026.1, read as the reverse complement.
TAAAAGCGTCCTATACGCTAAAATATTTTAACTTAACCTACATTAACTATGAGAAAAACATTTTTTTTAAGTTTCTTAACCTTACTTTTAAGTTTGGGCACGTTTGCCCAAAAAGTATCGTTTGAAGAATACAATTTAAGTAATGGCTTGCATGTAATTTTACATCAAGACAATATAGCACCTGTGGTTACAACTTCTGTGATGTACCACGTAGGCTCAAAAAACGAAGTTGTTGGTAGAACAGGATTTGCCCATTTTTTTGAACATCTTTTATTTGAAGGAACAAAAAATATAAAAAGAGGAGATTGGTTTAAAATTGTTTCCTCTAACGGCGGAACAAACAATGCAAATACCACACAAGACCGAACTTATTATTATGAAGTTTTTCCTTCTAATAATTTGAAGTTAGGACTATGGATGGAGTCCGAAAGAATGATGCATCCAATAATTAACCAAATTGGTGTTGACACCCAAAATGAAGTGGTTAAAGAAGAAAAAAGATTACGCGTAGATAATGCTCCATACGGACAATGGAATGCTCAAATTTTTAAAAATTTATTTAAAAAACATCCATATCATTGGGTTACCATTGGTGCTATGGCTGATTTAGACGCCGCCACTTTAAAAGAATTTAGAGCTTTTAACAAAAAGTACTACCTTCCTAATAATGCGGTGTTAGTAGTTTCTGGAGATTTTAAAATTGCACCCGCAAAAAAATTAATCAAAGAATACTTTGAACCTATTCCTGCTGGACCAAAAGTAATTCAACCTTCTATTAAAGAAGAACCAATAACTAAAGAAATTAAAACTACTTTCTACGATCCAAACATTCAAATACCTGCTATTTTTACTGCATACAGAACTCCAGCAATGACCACAAGAGATGCTAGAGTTTTAGATATGATTTCTGATATTTTAAGCGGGGGGAAAAGCTCTAGATTGTATAAAAAATTAGTAAATGATAAGAAAAAAGCACTTCAAGTTGTGGCATTTAATTATTCTTTAGAAGATTATGGAGCCTATATTATATTAGCACTTCCACTTGGAAAAACTTCTTTAGATGATTTGGTTAAAGAAATAAATGACGAAGTTGTAAAACTACAAACTAATCTAATTTCAGAAAGAGAGCTTCAAAAATTAAGAAATAAATTTGAAAATAACTTTGTAAACTCAAATGCAAGTGTTGAAGGCATAGCACGTTCATTAGCTAAATATTATTTACTTTATGGTGATACCAATTTAATAAACACTGAAATTAATATATACAACTCCATTACCAGAGAAGAAATAAGAGCTGTTGCTAAAAAATACTTAAATCCTAATCAACGTTTAGTATTATACTATTTACCAAAAAAAGATAAAGAATAAAAAGAGACATTATGAAAAACAAAATAATAACCATTATTACCCTATTTTTAATGACATATTCCATGTCTGCTCAAATAGATAGAACCATACAACCAAAACCAGGACCTGCACCAAAAATAAACATTGGTAAGCCTGAAACTTTCGAATTAAAAAATGGTTTAAAAGTACTAGTTGTAGAAAATCATGTACTTCCAAGAGTTTCCGCTACTTTAACCTTAAATAATAATTTAATTTCTGAAGGTGATAAAGCAGGTGTTAGTAACCTAACAGGTAACTTATTAGGAACCGGAACAGCTAAATTAAGCAAAGACTCTTTTGATGAAGAAGTAGATTATTTAGGTGCCAACATTAATTTTTCAAGCCAAAGTGCCAGTATGAGGTCTTTATCAAAATATTTTCCAAAAGTATTAGGGTTGATGGCTGATGCTGCTTTGCATCCTGTTTTTACACAAGAAGAATTTGATAAAGAATCTAATAAGTTAATTGAGAACTTAAAAAGTGGTGAAAAAAGTGTTAGTAATATTGCTAATAGAGTTGAAAACGCTTTAGCTTACGGTAAAAACCATCCTTATGGCGAGTTTGCAACTCCAAAATCCGTAAAAAATGTTAATTTAAATGATGTTAAAAATTTCTATAACACCTATTTTAAACCTAACAATGCCTATTTAGTAATTGTTGGTGATGTTAATTTAAAAGAAGTTAAAAAATTAGTGAAACATGATTTTGCGAAATGGAAAAAAGGAGTTCTTCCTGTTTATACCGTACCTGCCGTTAATAACGTTGTAAAAACTGAAATAGATTTTGTGAATATGCCAAATGCCGTGCAATCAAACATTGCAATGGTAAACTCGGTAAACTTAAAAATGAGTAATCCTGATTATTTTGCCGTAAAATTAGCTAATTATATTTTAGGTGGAAGCGGAGATGCTCGTTTGTTTTTAAATTTACGTGAAGATAAAGGTTACACTTATGGTGCTTATTCCCGTATATCAAGCGATGATAAAACTGCTGCTTTATTTTCAGCATCTGCTCAAGTTAGAAATATGGTTACAGATAGCTCTGCTGTTGAATTTGTAAAAGAAATTAAAAAAATTAGAAATACAAAAGTAACCGATGAAGAATTAAAAACAGCTAAAGCGGCCTACACAGGAAGCTTTGTTAGAAATGTAGAAAAACCTGCTACCATTGCCAGATATGCTTTAAACATTAGAAAAAATCACTTGCCTGAAAATTTTTATGAAACCTATTTACAAAATATAAATGCAGTTACAGCAGATGATATTCAACGTGTTGCTAAAAAATATTTTAGTGCAGACCATGCCAGAATTATTGTAGTTGGCAAGGCTCTTGATGTTCTTCCTAATTTAGAAAAATTACCTTATAAAATTAATTATTTTGATAAAGAAGCTAATAAAACCAGTAAACCAGATCTTTCAAAACCAATACCTGAAGGAGTAACAAAACAAACTGTTTTAAATCATTATTTTAATGCTATTGGCGGTGTAGATAAAATTAAAAATGTAAAATCTACGTTAGTTACTTATGAAGCAACAGCTATGGGTAACACCATTCAAAGTACTGAAAAAAGAACTGCTGATAAATATGCCAATGAAACTAAAATGGGTGGTAATGTGGTAGCAAAAGTTGTGATGACTAAAAATGGCGTTACCATGAATAAACAACCACTTCCTGAAGCAATGGCTAAAGATATGATGAGTGGTTTAGGTACTTTTTCAGAATTAGGCTTGTTACAAAATAAAAATTCTAAATTAACAGGAATTGAACCTATTAACGGAAAAGATGCTTATGTAATTACCACCAAAGGAACTGTTGTTTCTACCGCAATTTATTTTGATGTAAAAACTGGTTTAAAGGTTAGAGAATCTCAAACCATTTCTATGGGAGGAAGAACACAAACTCAAACAGCTAATTTTAGTGATTATAAAGATTTTAATGGAATAAAATTTCCTGCAGTAAAATCTGCAAAAGTTGGTCCACAAGACGTAACTTTTAAATTAATAGATGCTAAAGTTGATGAAGGCGTTTCTGATGCTGATTTTCAATAAAACTTAATTGAATATAACCCCGTTATGCATTTTGATAAAATTTCGTCAATTCGAGTGAATTTTAGCCTTTTTAGGCTTAAAATTAGTATCGAGAATAGGTTTTTTATTTAAAAATAGATGTTCTCGATACAATTTTTTATCAAAAATTACTCGTATTCTATGATTAAAACAAATAAAAACATTAAAATTTATCACTAATTTTTAAGCTGCATATTTCATAAAATCCACATAAGGTGTTTCACGATTTACAACGGCAAATATTCTTGATAAAAGTT
>NZ_JAKIUR010000025.1 GCF_021647475.1 Lutibacter sp. | reverse complement strand
CTAATAAATCTAGAGGAACGATAAGTTCACTCCATTCTTTTTTTATCAAAGAAATAAAGATTCTTTGTAATTAACAATTATGTAAATTAAATGTAATATTTTAACTTTGCTAATCTAAAGGAGGAGTGAAGCAAAACGAAATGAGGAAGCAATCTCATTTTTATGAAAAGATTACTTCAAATTATGGCACTACATTTATAATTTTCGCAATGACATTTTGATTTTCAGTTATCTAAAGTAAATCCTTAGGTCGAACTCAGGTTACAACATAAAAACAACAATCTAGTTTAGGGATTAATTCCATCAAAATTTAATAATATTTACCTGTATTTTCAATACATATATGATACACCCCTTTATCTAATAGCCGTATATTAAAATATTTTAAAATTGCTTTTTTGTTATTTTTAATTCTAGTTCTTGCACTTAAAAATTTGGTAGAAGAGCACGATAAAAATGCATCTATGATTCTATTTGAGGCTACTGAATTAATAGGCTCTAGTAGAAAATTATAACTTAAATTTTAAATTTTTTATCGTAAGGAATACTTTTTAGCAAATGTTTAATTACCGCAACTCTTGCAAACGTTTTTTGATTTGCTTTAATTATTTTCCAAATTAAATTTCCTTCGCTAGTCTTAGCAAACATAGCATTTTTATAGAAAGTATAATCGTCCCATAATTCTTGAGCATTTTCGTCTACTGCAGTCATTTTCCATTGCTTTAATGGATCATTTTTAATATCATCAAACCGTTTAGCTTGTTCCTTTTTTGAAATAGACATATATATTTTTACCAACCTAATTCCAGATTCAGTAATCATTCGCTCAAAATCATTAACCTGATTCATAAAAGTTTTGTATTCTTCCTCTGAACAAAATCCATTTACTGGTTCAACCACTGCTCTATTATACCAACTTCTATCAAAAAAAACAATTTCTCCTCCTTTAGGAAATTGTTTTATATAGCGCTGAAAATACCATTGAGTTTGCTCCAATTCAGTTGGTTTTGGTAGTGCTACAATTCTGTAATTCCGTGGATTTATACGCTCTGTAATTCTTCTAATTGCTCCTCCTTTTCCAGCAGCATCTCTTCCTTCAAAAATCACAATGATACGTTCATTATTTTCGATTGCCCAAGCTTGCATTCGAATTAGTTCAATCTGTAATTTTTTTAACTCTTTTTCATAATTTACATACCTAACCGCCTTTTCTAAATTATACGGTTCTTTAGATAATAATGCAGTTAAACCCTTATTAGAATTTAAAATTTCAACTGCTTCTGGTGTAAGTTTAAAATCATGCATAGTTAATCTAGTTGAATTACGGAACGATGATACCGCATTATTATATTTGGATCAGGATACAACGTAGTTCGTGCTTTATCCTTATTTTTATAATCAAATTGTGATAATACATATCGAATACACTCTAATCTGGCAATTTTTTTATCATTTGCTTTTACTATAATCCAAGGGCTATAACTAGTATGTGTTTTACTAAACATTTGCTCTTTATATTGGGTGTATTTATCCCATAAAATTTGTCCTTTTTGATCTACAGGACTAAATTTCCACCTTTTTAAAGGTGTTTTAATTCTAGAGGTAAACCTTGATAATTGAATATCTTTGGATATTGAAAACCAAAATTTAATAATTATCACTCCGTCTTCATATAACATATGCTCAAATTCAGGAACTTGGGCCATAAATTTATGATATTGACTTTTATTACAAAAATCCATAACAGGTTCAACAACGGCTCTGTTATACCAACTTCTATCAAAAAAAACAATTTCACCAGGATTTGGCAGTTTTCTAATATAACGCCTAAAATACCATTGACCTCTTTCTACTTCTGTTGGTTTATTTAATGCAACTACACGCATAGAACGTGGATTTAAATGTTCAGTAAAACGTCTAATATTACCTCCCTTACCTGCAGCATCTCTTCCTTCAAAAATTATTGCTACTCTTTTTTTATTCTTTACAACCCATTGTTGAAGTTTAATAAGTTCTATCTGTAAATTACGTAACTCTTCTTCATAAAATAATACTTTTGATACTTTTTCAAATGGTATTTCTTTCTGTTTAATTATTTCTAATAACTCAATATTAGAAGTAGCTTTTTCAAAATCTTCTATCGTTAACTTTGGTTGTACTTCCATGGATTATTACTTTTTATCAATAGTTACACAATTTGCAGGATTGCTGGATAATTGCAATTTAGCATTTGGGGGCGAAATATAAGGGATTCCTAATCCTAATCCTCGCAAAATAAATAATAATCCTATTATAATAACAAAAATTGGTATAATTTTTTGAATTTTATTTCTAATAGAAATACTTATAAAGTTTCCTAAAAGAATGGCTCCGCTCATCATTGGTACTGTTCCCAATCCAAAAACTGCCATATATAATGCTCCTTGATAAGGATTTCCTGTAGAAATTGCTCCAATTAACGCCATATACACTAATCCACACGGTAAAAATCCATTTAAAAACCCAATAGTAAAAATGGCTTTTTTAGATTTTTTTTTCAAATATAATCCTAAATACTGTTTAAATTTACCTATAAGCTTATATAAAGGTTTTGAAAAATTGAACTTATTAAAAATACTTACAGGAATTAAAATAATTACTATCATTAAAACTCCCATTAATATGGATAAACGTTGCTGAAATCCTGCTAAATATAATCCTTTTCCTAAAAAGCCAAATAATATCCCAATTATCGCATAACTTAATAAACGACCAAAATGATATAAAAAAGTTTGAATAATTGTTTTAGGAACAGAAGATTTATCAATTGGCAATATAAATGCTATTGGACCACACATACCAATACAATGAAAACTGCCTGCTAAGCCTAAAATTAACGCAGTCCAAAGCATATTAATATCTTAAATTTTGTTTAAATAAATACTTTTTATCACCAACTTGCCAATCAATTTTAACATTCCAAATTCCATCAACCAACTTATCTTTAACAATCAAAAATTCGTTATTAATCAAGTAAATTGGAATCTGAAAATCAAGTTTATAATTTGAAGGTCTTTGAAATTTTATAGATCCTTTTATTTTTTTTGTATCAAACTCGCTTGGAAATTTTATAATTAACCCTTCATCTACATGGGAAATAAAAACATCTATCTTTAAATTAGCTGCACTATTTAATTTATCAATTTCTTTTTGATAATTTAGTTCATCTTTATAATATTGTTCTGACACTAAATGATGTCCATATTTAGGAACAAAAGTAGCTTTATACACAAATGATAGAATAAATATCATAAATGATGCCAATGCTAAAACAATACCCATTGGCCATGTAAATTTAATTTTCATCATTATTTTATAATTAATGGTCCTGTAAAGTTAGTAGTTGTAGTTTCAATTAATTTTCCATTAGAAAAAATCCCTAATTTCAATTTTTCTTTTGAGGATTTTAAATCTGATTTGTTAATCTCAATAAACAATGTGCCATCTTTTAAACCTTGTTTTTTAATAGATAATTTACCTCCAACCATAATAACATTTCCTTTTATGGATAATAATTTAATATTAATATTATTAATATCTTTTGTGGTTTTATTAATTAATGTAACCGTATAGATATTTTTTATAGTAGTTTCAGTTGATTGAAACGTTTGACCTGGAAGTCGTAAAACTGTTGCTTCAACATCAGTACGCAAAAATAACATGATAACTAAAATACCAAATAAAATTGTTAATACTGCAGAATATGCTATTAAACGTGCATTGAATTTAAATTTTTCTTTTTTCTCAATTTCATCCTCAGAAGCATATCTAATTAATCCTCTATCAAATCCTACTTTATCCATCATATTATCACAAGCATCAATACATGCGGTACAATTTACACATTCTAATTGAGTCCCATTTCTAATATCAATTCCTGTTGGGCAAACTTGTACACATTGTTTACAATCAATACAATCACCATTCCCTATTTCTTCTCTATTTTCGTTTTTACGAAACGTTTTTCTACCATTATCTCCTTCTCCTCTAACAAAATCATACGCTACATTAATTGATTTATTATCTAATAATACGCCTTGTAATCTTCCATAAGGACAAACAATAATACAAACCTGTTCTCTAAACCAAGCAAAAATAAAGTAAAAAACGGCTGTAAATACTAATAAATTTATTAAAATCCCTATGTGGTTTGATGGACCTTCTAATACGTATTTAATAACAACATCTGAGCCAATTAAATAAGAAAGAAAAATATTAGCTATTAAAAAAGATAAGATAAAATACACACTCCATTTTAAAACTCTTTTAGTAATTTTTTCAGTATCCCAAGCTTGTTTAGAAAGTTTTATTTGTTTAGATCGATCACCATCAATTAAGTATTCAATTTTTCTAAAAACCATCTCTAAAAAAATAGTTTGTGGACACATCCATCCACAGAATATTCTTCCAAAAATTACGGTAAAAAGAATTATAAAAACAATGCTTACTAGCATAGAAATTACTAATAAATAAAAATCTTGAGGCCAAAATGGAAATCCAAAAATATTGAATTTTCGATCTATTACATCAAAAAGTAAAAACTGATTTCCTTTAACTTTAATAAACGGAGCTGCAATAAAAAAGGTTAATAAAGCCCAACTAACTAATGTTCTGTAATTATAATAACGCCCTTTTGGTTTTTTCGGATGAATAAAATTTCGTTCACCATCTTCTGTAATTGTTCCAATAGAATCTCTAAATTTTTCTTTATTCGAGTTATTCTCGCTTTGCATGCTATTAAATAATTTTTAGTTAGTTTTTTTAAAAGATTGTAAAAATAATATTATATGTTTTACTGAACGATACATTTGTAACAAAAATGATTATTAAAAAATATATGATAGGCTTTAAAATCAAGAAAATACCGCAAATTTTAAGAATAAATTGCGGTATTTTTTAAAACTATAATTTACCACTTATTATTCTGGCCAAATAATATCGCCTTGTGGTGCCTTTGGATTTGCAGGTTTAGTACCTTGCATTGATATTATATAACTAGCTAATTGTTGGCGTTCTAATTTACTAATAGTAGATTCCCAAGCAATCATACCTTTACCTGGTCTTCCTCCTTTAGAAATAGTGTGAAAAATTGTTTTAACATCTCCACCAAAAATCCAATGATTATCCGTTAAATTTGGTCCAATTCCACCGCCTAAATCAGTAGCATGACAAGCAAAACAAGTTTTTGAAGTAAATAATGCTTTCCCTTTTGCTAAATTATCTGCATCTGTAAAAGCTTTAATGTTAGCGGTACTAAATAATTCAGGATGTTCAGCTTTATACGTTGCAACTTCTTTTTTAGCATCTGCCAATTCATCTTTTAATTCATCATATTGATTGTATTTATTAAATCCAATTACCATAACTGAATAAAATATGGCAATTACAATCGTTATATAAAAACCTGCTTTCCACCAAGGTGGTAATACATTATCCAATTCTCTAATTCCATCATAGTCATGATCAAGCATTACATCTTCTTCCTTTCCAAGTTCGTTAGCTTTAGTCATAGACTTAACAAACTTTTGCCATCCTGATATATTTTCTGATTTTTTATTCATGATTATCTTCTTTATTTATTGTGTCATCATCTTCTAATGGTAAATTACTTACTTCATCTATTCTTTTTTTAGAGATATTCATAACAATAATAAGCATTGTTACAAACACTATAAAAAAAAGTAATAATGAAATTATTGGATAAATTTCAATTCCATTCATCCCATCAAAATTATGTCTAATAAATTTTAACATTTTTAATTATTTTAATGCAGTTTTATTACTATTTACTTTTATATCTGTTCCTAAACGCTGTAAATAAGCAATTAACGCTACAATTTCTTTATTTTGAATATTACTATTCCCATAATTTTTAACAAACTCAGGATCTTGTCTTAAACTTGTTTCAATTTTTTTAGCTTGAGTAATAATACTTTGTTTTGCATTTGCAATTTCTTTATCCGTATAAGGAACTCCTAAAGTAGCTAAGCCATTCATTTTCGCTTCAATATCAGAAGCGTTTAAATCATCTTTAATAATCCAAGTATAACGTGGCATAATTGAACCAGGGGATGTTGATCTTGGATCCATCAAATGATTAAAATGCCAGTTGTCATTATATTTACCTCCAATTCTATGTAAATCTGGTCCTGTTCTTTTTGATCCCCATAAAAATGGATGATCATAAATAAATTCACCTGCTTTTGAATATTCACCATAACGAGCAACTTCTGAACGGAACGGACGAATCATTTGAGAATGACAGTTATTACAGCCTTCTCTCATATAAATATCTCTACCTTCTAATTCTAAAGGTGTGTAAGGTTTAACACTTGCAATAGTTGGTACATTTGATTTTACTAATATTAATGGTACAATTTCAACCAACCCACCAATTAATATAGCAACAGTAGTTAAAATAGAAAATAAAACAGTTCGTCTTTCTAACCAAGCATGCCAATGTTCACCTGCAATCCTTTTTCCACTAATTTTTTTCAATGGAGCAGCTTCAGCTAACTCATCTTCAACAGTAGAACCAGCTTTTGCAGTTTTAATAATATTATAGGCTAGTATTAAATATCCTGTTAAATATAAAGTACCTCCAATGGCACGCATCGCATACATTGGTATTATTTGGGTAACCGTTTCTAAAAAGTTGCCATAAACTAAAGTACCATCAGGATTAAATTCTTTCCACATAAATGCTTGCGTAAAACCTGCAACATATAAAGGAATAGCATAAAATAAAATACCTAAAGTTCCCATCCAAAAATGAATATTTGCTAATTTTTTAGAATATAATTCTGTTTTCCAAAGCTTAGTAGCTAACCAATAAATTATACCTGCAATCATAAATCCATTCCAAGCTAAAGTTCCAATATGAACATGTCCAATAATCCAATCGGTATAATGACCTATAGCATTTACATTTTTAAAAGCTAGCATTGGTCCTTCAAAAGTTGCCATACCATAACCTGTAATTGCAACTACAAAGAATTTTAAAATAGGATCTTCACGAACTTTATCCCAAGCACCTCTTAAGGTTAATAATCCATTAATCATACCTCCCCAAGATGGGAATATTAACATTACTGAAAATACAGTACCTAAATTTTGAGCCCAATCAGGTAAAGCTGTATATAATAGATGGTGAGGCCCTGCCCAGATATATATAAATATTAAAGACCAAAAATGTACTATTGAAAGTCTGTAGGAGTAAATTGGTCTATTAGCAACCTTTGGAACAAAGTAATACATCAATCCTAAAATTGGTGTTGTTAAGAAAAATGCCACCGCATTATGCCCGTACCACCATTGAATCATGGCATCTTGAACTCCCGCGTAAACGGAGTAACTTTTAAAAGCTGTAACTGGTAATTCTAAATTATTAAATATGTATAGAACGGCGATAGTAATTAATGTAGCTATATAAAACCAAATAGCTACATATATATGTCTTTGTCTTCTTTTTAAGATGGTACCAATAAGATTAATACCAAATATTACCCAAATAAAAACTACGGCTAAATCTATTGGCCATTCTAATTCTGCATATTCTTTAGTTGACGTGAAGCCCAATGGTAATGTAATAGCTGCAGCAACAATTATTAATTGCCAACCCCAAAAATGGATTCTACTTAAATTATCATTAAACATTCTAGTTTTAAGCAATCGTTGAGTGGAATAATAGATTCCTGTAAAAATTCCATTTCCTACAAAAGCAAAAATAACGGCGTTGGTGTGTAATGGGCGTAAACGACCAAAACTTAGCCACGAAATTGCATTATCAGAGCCAGCAAATTCTAGCAACCCAGGGAATACAAATAGCAATGCTACAATAAGCCCCACTAACATACCTACAATTCCCCAAAGAATTGTGGCAGATAAAAACATTTTAACGATCTTATTATCGTAATAAAACTGTTCTTTTTCCATACTTAATTAATTGTTTATTTATTATTATTTTGGTTAATTATGTTCTTTATTTTTATCACTAACTAATTCATCATCAAACAACATACGTACTGATGGTGTATAGGTATCTTCGTATTGACCTGATTTTATGGCTTTAATGAAAATTATAAGAAAAAATATTGCAACAATAACGCTAACGCCTATTGTAATGTAAACAACTTCCATTTTAGGTAATAGATTTAATTTTTTTAGTTAATAATTTCGCCAAATATATAGTTTTCAATCTTTTAAAAATATGATAATTATCACTTTTTATATTTTCAATTTTAGATAAAACTACATTTTTTATTTGTTAATACAAATATTTAATTTTTTTTTGATATCCAATTAGTTAATATGGTAACAAATATTACAATTGAAATAGAGCTTGCAGGCATTAATATTGCTGCTACAACAGGTGTTAATTGACCTGTTAATGCAAAATACATACCTATTGTATTGTATAAAAATGAAAATATAAAACTTATTTTAATTATAGTAACTGTTTTTGATGCTAATGTTAAAAACTTTGGAATTTTGTTAAAAAGATTTGCCTCTAATATGCCATCACACGCTGGTGAAAACACATTAATATTTTCAGAAATTGCAATTCCGACATTACTTTGAGCTAATGCTCCTGCATCATTTAATCCATCACCTAACATTAATACATGTGCTCCTTTTTGCTGTAATTTTTTAATAAAATTTAATTTATCTTCTGGTTTCTGATTAAATTTAAATAGAGTTTCTTTTGGCAACATTTTACTTAAAAATTCTTTTTCTCCTTCGTTATCACCTGATAGAATAATTAATTTATATTTTTTTGAAAGTTCATTAAAAACCTTTTGAGTATCTTTTCTATAATTATTTGAAAAGGAAAACTTTCCCTTTAATTCTTTATTAATACTTATATAAATAACTGTTTCATTTATATTTTTCTGAGAAACACCAACAAAACTAGCAGCACCTAATTTAACTTTATTATTTTTATATTTTGCCTTAATTCCTTTTCCTAATATCTCTTCAAAATAGTCTAGTTTTTTAGTTAAACATGGTTCTTCAATAAATTTATATAAAGCTCTACTTAATGGATGATTGGAAGCTCTAATTACTGTTTTTATAAGTTGCAATTCATCAGAAGAAAGCGGTATTCCTTCATATTTTATTTTTGAAGTATTATTAGAAGTTATTGTTCCTGTTTTATCAAAAATTAGGGTATCAACCTTAGCCATATTCTCTATGGTTTCTGTATTTTTTAAATAAAATTTTTGATATCCAAATATGCGTAACATATTTCCAAAAGCAAATGGTGCTGATAATGCCAAAGCACAGGGACAAGCAATAATTAATACGGCTGTTACTATATTAAATGCAATGTTAGGATTTTTAAAATACCAGTAAATACCTGCAATAAAAGCAATAATCAAAATTACAATTGTAAAGTATTTACTTATAGTGTCTGTAATATTTTTTATATTTTTTTCTTTAGTTTTATTAAAAACAGCATTGCTCCAAAGTTGTGTTAAATAACTTTGTTCAATAGTATTAATAACATCTATTTCAATAGCTCCAGCAGTTTGTTTTCCTCCTGCAAATAATTTATCTCCCGATTTTTTAACAACAGGTACAGATTCTCCTGTAACAAAACTATAATCAATAAGAGCTTCTCCATTTATTAAAATACCATCTACAGGAATTAACTCTTCATTTCTAATAAGCAATCTATCTCCTTCACAAACATTTTTTACAGGTATTGCTTCTTCCTTGTTATTACTAATTTTAGTAACAGCAATTGGAAAATAAGATTTATAATCTCGCTCAAAAGATAAAAAATTATAGGTTTTTTGTTGAAAGAACTTTCCTAGCAATAAAAAGAATATTAAACCTGTTAAACTATCAAAAAAACCAGCACCAATATTTAAAAAAACTTCAGTAGAACTTCTAATAAAGAGAACTGAAACACCAAGTGCAACAGGAACATCTATATTTAACATTTTGTGCCGTAACCCTTTATAAGCAGAAATAAAATAATCTTTGGCTGAATAAAAAACAACAGGAATTGACATAAAAAACATAAGCCATCTAAAAACAATTTTGTATTTATTTATCCAAAAACCATCTAATTGAAAATATTCTGGAAAAGATAGCATCATAATATTACCAAAAGCAAAAGCAGCAATAACTAACTGGTAAATTAAGGTTTTACTAACTTTATTCTTTTTAGCATCAGCATCATTTAAACTTATATAAGGTTCATAAGCAATAGAAGTCATTAATTCTACGATTTCCTTTAAATTGGTTGCTTTAATTTTGTAGGTAATACGCACCGTTTTTTTAGGAAAATTTACTAAAGAGGTAATCACTCCATGATTTAATTTACTCAAATTTTCTAAAACCCAGATACACGAACTGCAATGAATACTAGGTACATAAAATTCTACAACTGCAATTTCTCCATCATTAAACTCTAAAAGATTGCTTACAATTTCTTCGTTTTCTAAATATGCATATTTTCCTTTTATTTCTGATGGAATTGTTCCAGGGTTAGCTTCTAAATCATAATAACAGCCTAATTCATTAGCATTCAATATCTCATAAACTGTTTTGCAACCATTACAACAAAAACATTTATCGTTAAATTTAACAGGATTTTTACCACAATCTAACCCACAATGATAGCAATTATTAGAGCTCATTCACTTTATAAATTTAGTCACAAAATTATGGTTTTATTATAATACATGTATGACAAATATCATTAAATTTTGTACCTTTGCCAAAATTATTTATTACAGTAAAGATTTGAGCTAAATATGGGAAATTGTACCCAATGTATTGTAAAAAGATTAAACGCATTAAGAAACTTAACTCACGAAGAGTTAGAAAAATTTTCTGAACATAAAACATCGCTAATTATAAAAAAAGGCGAAAACTTAATGACAGAAGGAAATTCTATAAATGGTTTATATTGTATTAATCAAGGTAAATGTAAGTTAACAAAACTTAACACCAACGGTAAAGAACAAATTATTAAATTCATAAAAGGTGGTGATATTTTAGGTCACAGGTCTATTTTAAGTGATGAACCTGTCGGTTTGAATGTTACAGCTTTAGAAGATATGAGAGTTTGTTTTATACCCAAAGGAGATATTTTAGATATTATAAAAGAAAATTCACAATTTTCATTAAGCATAATGAAAAATATTTCTCACCAATTAAACGAAGCGAATAACTTAATTTCAGAAATGGCTCAAAAACCTGTTAAAGATAGGTTAGCAACTACAATTATGCATTTAAGTGATACTTTTGGTTACGACAGTGAAGGTTTTATAGATGTTATTTTAACAAGAGAAGAAATTGCAAATACAATAGGTACTGCAACCGAATCTGCCATTCGTTTATTATCTAATTTAAAAAAGGATAAGATCATTGATTTAAAAGGGAAAAAAATTAAAATTTTAGATATGAATTCACTTAAAAACATTTCAGAAGGTTATTAAAAACGAATTTTATTTTAATATAAAAAAGCCTTTTAGAATTCTAAAAGGCTTTTTTATACAATTAATTAGGTATATTTTATTTCATCATGCTAGCAGCAATACGTTTATAAATACCTTTCTCTAACTTTTCTCTTATTGCTGAAAAAGCAGTGATTGTTTCTTTAACATCTTCTAAATTATGAGTAGCTGTTGGAATTAATCGTAACAAAATCATTCCTTTTGGCACAACTGGATATACCACAATTGAACAGAAAACACCATAATTTTCACGTAGATCATTTACCATAGCCATTGCCTCTGGAATATCACCTTCTAAAAAAACAGGAGTTACACAAGTATTTGTATTGCCAATATTAAAGCCATTCTCTTTTAAACCATTTTGTAATGCATTTACGTTTTCCCAAAGTTTTTCTTTTAATTCGGGCATGGTTCTTAACATGTCTAAACGTTTTAAAGCTCCTTTAACCATAGGCATTGGCAATGATTTAGCAAATATTTGCGAACGCATATTATATTGTAAGTATTGAATAATATTTTTATCTGCAGCAAAAAATGCTCCAATACCTGCCATAGATTTTGCAAAAGTTGCAAAATATACATCAATATCATCTTGTACACCTTGCTCAAATCCAGTTCCTTTACCATCTTTCCCTAAAGTGCCAAAACCATGAGCATCATCTACCAATAATCTAAAGTTATATTTTTTCTTTAAATCAACAATCTCTTTTAAAACACCTTGTTCCCCACGCATTCCAAAAACACCTTCTGAAATCACTAAAATTCCACCATTATTTTCTTCTGCTAATTTGGTTGCTCGTCTTAAGTTAGTTTCTAAACTTTCAATGTTGTTGTGTTGAAAAGTAAATCGTTTACCTGAATGTAATCTAACACCGTCAATAATACAAGCATGAGCATCCATATCATAAACAATTACATCATGTTTAGTTACCAAAGCATCAATGGCTGAAACCATACCTTGATAACCGAAATTAACTAAATAAGCAGATTCTTTTTCAACAAATGCTGCTAATTCCTCTTCTAATTGTTCGTGAAATTTTGTATGACCAGACATCATTCTTGATCCCATTGGATATGCCATTCCGTATTCAGCTGCAGCTTCTGCATCAGCTTTTCTAACTTCTGGATGATTTGATAAACCTAAGTAATCATTTATGCTCCAGGTGATTACTCTTTTCCCGTTAAATATCATTCTATTTGATATTTCACCTTCTAATTTTGGAAAAACATAATATCCTTCAGCCTGTGCAGCCCATTTTCCTAATGGACCTTTGTCCTTTATAATTCTTTCAAATAAGTCTTTCATTCAGTATCTATTTACATAAAATGTAAATTTAAGGTTACATTTTTAATGTTTACAAAGTAAAGTATTTTTTTTGTGCTAATCAAATGTAAAGGTCATAAAAAAAGAGGTTAAATAAATTTATTTAACCTCTTTTCAATATAATTAAAACTATTTTTTTATAAATATTCTACTTCTTCAAGTGCTTGTTTTTGAGTATCAAAAAATCCTTGTTCTTTCATCCAATCATCACTATAAATTTTTTCCATATAACGAGAACCGTGATCTGGTAAAATTAATACAACGTTAGAATTTTTATCAAACATTCCTTTTTCAGCATATTGTATAGCAGCTTGTACCACTGCTCCACTTGTATAACCTGTAAATAATCCTTCTGTAACGGCTAATTCCCTAGCTCTATGAGCAGCAGCTTCATCGGTAACTTTTTCAAAAACATCAATGACTTCAAAATGAGTTGCTGTTGGAATTAAATTTTTACCTAATCCTTCAATTCTGTATGGATAAATTTCATCTTTATCAAATTCTCCTGTTTCATGAAATTTTTTCAAAATTGAACCATAAGCATCAACACCTAACGATTTTATATTAGGATTTTGTTCTTTTAAATATTTTGAAACTCCCGAAATAGTTCCTCCAGTACCACTGGCAGCAATTAAATGGGTAATTTTACCTTCAGTTTGTTTCCAAATTTCTGGACCTAAAGAAAGATAATAAGCTTCAGAATTTAAATCATTAAAATATTGGTTGATATAAACAGAATTTGCTGTTTCTCTATGTAATCTTTTTGCTACTTCATAATAAGATCTTGGATCATCTGCTTTTACATGTGCGGGACAAACATAAACTTTTGCTCCCATTGCTTTAAGCATGTTAATTTTTCCTACAGAAGCTTTGGAACTAACTGCTAACATGCATTTATAACCTTTTATAATACTAACTAAGGCTAAACTAAAACCAGTATTACCAGAAGTTGTTTCAATAATTGTACTATCCTTATTGAGCAATCCTTTACGTTCCGCAGCTTCAATTATATGTAATGCAATTCTATCTTTCATAGAATGCCCAGGATTGAATGCTTCGTATTTAGCGTAAAAATTTCCAGGAAGATCTTTTGTTATTTTATTTAATCTAATTAAGGGAGTATTACCTATAAGGTCTAAAATAGTATTACTAATACCTGTATTTTTTGTCATTTTTTAGAGTTTTTTTCTAATATAAATTTATATTTTGATACATAAATTAATATTAAACAACATGCAAATTTAATAATTTTTTTTAAATGAAGTGTAACCTTCTAATCCTAAAATAAATCCATAGTCTCTTGCCGTTTCTTTTAAAGCATTAAATCTTCCTGAAGCACCACCATGACCAGCTTCCATATTGGTATGCATTATTAAAATATTTTTATCTGTTTTTAATTCTCTGAGTTTTGCCACCCATTTTGCTGGTTCAAAATATTGCACTTGAGAATCATGCAATCCTGTTGTTACCAACATATTTGGGTAATTTTGAGCCGTAACATTATCAATTGGTGAATATGATTTTATATAATTGTAATATTTTTTATCATTTGGATTTCCCCATTCATCATATTCGCCTGTTGTTAAAGGTATAGAATCATCTAACATGGTAGTTAAAACATCTACAAAAGGAACGTTTGCAACAATTCCATTAAATAAATTGGGTTCCATATTAATTATCGCTCCCATTAATAATCCTCCTGCTGAACCTCCACTTGCATATAAATGTTTTTCTGAAGTATATTTTTTTGAAATTAAATGTTCTCCACAAGCAATAAAATCGGTAAACGTGTTTTTTTTATGTAATAATTTACCTGTTTCATACCAATTTCTTCCTAAATACTCACTTCCTCTAACGTGTGCAATAGCAAACACAAATCCACGATTTAACAAACTTAAACGTGTTGAGCTAAATCCTGCATCAATGGTATATCCATAAGAGCCATAACCGTAAAGTAATAACGGAGTGTTTTCTGATAAGTTTGTATTTTTATGATACACCAACGAAATAGGAATTTTAACTCCGTCTTTCGCAGTAGCCCAAATCCGTTCACTTTTATAATTATTTTTATCAAAGTCTCCACCTAAAACCTGTTGTTCTTTTTTAATAATTTTAGTTTTATCATCTACATTAAAATCGATAACAGAATTTGGTGTAGTCATAGAATTATAACCGTAACGGATTACATTTGTATCGTATTCTGGATTAAAATAAACACCTGCGGAATAGGTTTCCTCTTCAAAAGGCAAATAAAAATCTTCAGATTTATCCCATTTAATTATACGAATTTTATTCAAACCATTGCTACGTTCCTCAACTACTAAAAAATCTTTAAAAATAGAAATGTCTTCTAATAAAACATCTTTTCTATGTTTCATAACTTCTTCCCAATGCTCTTTATTTGTGGTCTTTTCAGAAGTTCTCATTAATTTAAAATTAATAGCATCATCTTTATTAGTTAAAATATAAAAGTGCTCATTAAAGTGTGCAATACTATATTCTAAGTCACGTTTTCTAGCTTGGAAAACTTTAAATTCTCCATTTGGATTATCAGCTTCTAATATTCTATACTCACTAGAAACCGTACTGTATGAACCTATTACTAGATATTTTTCGGATTTTGTTTTATAAACATAAGTATTAAAAGCTTCCTCTTCTTCAAAATAAATTTCAATATCTTCAGAAGGTTTTGTGCCTAAAATATGTTTAAATATTTTTTCGCCACGTAACGTTGTAGAATTTTTTTGGGTGTAAAAAATAGTTTTATTGTCATTTGCCCAAGTAGCCGAACCCGTAGTATTTATAATTTCTTCTTCTAAAATTTCACCTGTTTCTAAATTTTTAAAATGCAAGGTATATTGCCTTCTACTAACCGTATCTACCCCAAACGCAGCCATTTTATTATTAGGACTCACAGAAATTCCTGATAAATTATAATACGCATGTTTTTCAGCCATTTTATTAACATCAAACATTATTTCTTCAACTGCATTTAAGGAATCTTTTTTACGAGTAAAAATTGGATATTGTTGTCCGGTTTTAAATTTAGTAATATATAAATATTGATTTTTTTTATAAGGAACTGATTCATCATCTTCCTTAATTCTAGATTTCATTTCCTTAAATAAATCTTCTTGTAATGGTTTAAAATCTGCTGTTATCTTATCATAATATTCATTTTCGGCATTTAAATATGCTAAAACTTCAGGATTTTCGCTATCATTTAACCAATAATAATTATCTATTCGTTCATCATTATATTTCACTAATTTTTTAGCTATTTTTTTTGCTTTGGGTGATTGTATATTCATAGGATTGATTGGTAAAAATAAATTTAACTTGGCAAAAGTAGTATATTTGTCCGCTACTAAAATTAAAATTACATTAAAATGTTTGGTGATTTAGGTAATATGATGCTAAAGTTGAAAGAAGCTCAACAAAATATTGAAGCTACAAAACAACGATTACACACAATAATTATTGATGAACAAGCGAATAATGGAGCTGTAAAAGTATCTGTGACTGCTAATAATGAAATTAAAAATATTACTATTTCTGAAAATTTAACTAATAAAGAAGAAATTGAAGATTATTTAGTGATTGCTTTAAATAAAGCACTTTCTAAAGCCAATGAAATTAAAGAAACAGAACTTTCTACTGCTGCCAAAAATGGAATGCCAAATATTCCAGGAATGAATAATTTAATTTAATCTTCAAACATTTCATCTTTAAAACCTATTAAGTACACTTTTTCTTGTGCTCGTGTAACCGCTGTGTATAACCAACGAAGATATTCAATATTTTGACCTTCAGGTAAATACGGTTGCTCAATAAAAACAGTTTTCCATTGTCCACCTTGTGATTTATGACAGGTTACTGCGTATGAAAATTTTACTTGTAAGGCGTTAAAATACTTGCTCTTTTTTACACCTAACAATTGCTTGTACTTTGATTTTTCAGCAGTAAAATCTTTTGCTACTTCTTGATACAATCGATTTGAATCTTCATAAGATAATGATGGCGTTTCAGAACTTAACGTATCTAATAGTAAAACAGTTTCAAACGGACGTTGATTGGGATAATCAATCATTCTTATTTTAACTTCAGCAAACCTAAATCCATATAATTCTTTAATTGAAAATATTTCTAAAATTTCACAAATATCACCGTTGGCTATAAATCCGGCATTACTACTTTCCTTTAACCAGAAATAATTATTTTTTACTATCATTATAAAATCCCCAGTAGAAATCTCATTTTCCTGACCTCTAATTTTACTTCTAATTTGCTGATTGTATTGATTTGCCCGTTTATTAGAACGAACAATAAAAGCAGTATCTTCTACTCCAATATTATCATAAGCAGTATTAATAGCATCTTCAATATCATAACCATCTACCAACCTAATTAAATCTGGAAAATTAAGTTGAAACTTAAATTGATTTCCCTGGTTCGCAATTTGCAAACGTAAATCAGTAGCATTTATTAAAATACCAGAATCTTTATGCTGACGCATAACTTCACTTAATTCAAATTCTGTAACTTCTTTATGGTAATTAATACTTAGTTTGTGGGCATCTAAGGCAGGACTTAAAACTAACTTAACAGGTGGTAATTGTGCAGTATCTCCAATTAAAATTAGTTTACAATACACTCCAGAGTACACATAGGAGATTAAATCATCTAATAAAGAACCGTTTTCAAATAATTTTGATCCAGTAGTAGCATCAGAAATCATTGAGGCTTCATCCACAATAAAAATAGTATTAGTATGTTTATTTTGTTGCAATACAAAATTAACACCGCCTGATTTATTTTTCCTAGGATGATATATTTTTTTATGAATGGTAAATGCCGCACGATTTGAATATCCTGAAATAACTTTAGCTGCTCTACCCGTTGGAGCCAATAAAACTGCTTTTTTACCAGCACGCCACAAGTTATTAACCACCGTACTAATAGTAGTAGTTTTACCTGTACCGGCATATCCTTTTAATAAAAAAAGGGATTGTTGATTTTTATCAAATATAAAATCTGATAACTTTTCAAGCAATATTTCTTGCGAATTTGTTGGCTCAAAAGGGAATTTCGTAAGTAAATCCTTAAAAAAATCTGGTGCGGTTTTTGTCATAAGTCAAATAAAATTCAAATATACAAATTGATTTATGCAGAAAAATTTTTCTCATTAAAAAAAATTTGTAGATTTGCTACAAACAAAAAAAACTCAAATGATAACATTTTTTATTATACTAGCAGCAATTATAGTTACTGTTTTATTAGCTTATGCTATTGTAAATTACATTCCTAAAAAATTACATTGGATTATTTCCATAATTCTTATTGCATTAGCAATATTTTTGGTTTATAAAATTAATTTTGAAGTAACTAAGCCAATTAAATTTAACAAAGAGAAAAAAGTTAAATATGCTAAAGTAATTAAAGTACTTAAAATATTACGTGATGCTGAAGTAGCTCATAAAAGAGTAACTGGTAATTACACAAATAATGGAGCAAATTTAATTGCTTTTATTGATACTGCACAATTTGCTGTAACTCAAACTAAAAACGTTCCAAAAACTATTCATCTTGGTGGTGGAATTACAAAAGAAGTTGAAGAAAGAGTTGTAGATACTGTTGGTTATGAACCTGTTAAAGATTTATTTAAAGGTAAAGATTATAAAAACATGTTGCAAATACCTGGCACCAATCAACAATTTAAAATTGAAACAAGTATTATTGAAAAATTTGGTACTATAAAAACTCCAGTATTTGAAATTAAAGTAGATAAAGCATTAATTTTAAAAGGAATGGATTATAATTTAATCAATCAAGAAAAGGATGCTATTGGCGGAGATGACATTAAAGGTGCATTTGTAAAAGTAGGTTCACTTGATGATGTTAGCGAGGATGGTAACTGGCCTCCATTTTATGATAAAGGAGATAAACAAAATACAGACGAATAACGTAGATTATCTAAATTTATTAGATAACCATTTATCCATCCAACTTAGTTTGGATGGATTTTCTTTTTGTGTTTACAATAAAATTCAAAAAAAAATTGGTGTATTTGAAGTATATGAATTTAAAGAAAAAAAAATATCGCCACAAAAACATCTAGAATTAGTAAAAGAAATTTATGCCAATCATAAAATTTTATCTTTAAAATATAATTCAGTTAGTGTTGCTCATTTTAACAATTTAGTTACCCAAGTTCCTAAGGCTTTCTTTGATAAAAATAAATTACCCAGTTATTTGCAATATTCCGTTAAGTTATTGGAAGACGATTTTATAACTTATGATACCGTTTTAAACACAGAAATTATAAATGTTTATGTTCCTTTTGTAAATATCAACAATTTTATGATTGATGTTTACGGTACATTTTTCTATAAACATTCTTCTACTATTTTAATTGAAAATCTACTACAACAATTTAAAAATACAGCCGAAGAAATCTGTTTTGTAAATGTTACTAAAAATCAGTTTGAAATTATAATAATACATCATAATAAATTGATTTTATATAACTGCTTTGATTTTACAACAAAAGAAGATTTTATTTATTACATTTTATTTACAGCCGAACAATTAAAACTTAATCCAGAAAAAATTAAAATTCAATTAATGGGAGATATTAAAAAAGAATCAGAACTGTTTACTATGCTATATCAATATATTAGAAACGTTTCTTTTTACAAACCAACAACTTTTCCTGAAATATTAAAAGATATTTCAAAACATTCTTATTTTGCTTTATTAAATCAGTATAAAAAATGAGAATTATTTCTGGAAAATATAAAAGTAAACATATACAAGCTCCTAAAAAATTACCTGTTAGGCCAACTACAGGTATGGCAAAAGAAGCCTTGTTTAATATACTTAACAATCTATTTTACTTTAATGAAATAAGTGTTTTAGATTTATTTGCAGGAACTGGAAATATTAGTTTTGAATTTGTATCTAGAGGAACAAAAAATATAACTTCTGTAGATTCTTTTTTTGGCTGTATAAAATTTATTAATAAAATAGCTCAAGATTTAAATGAGGATATTCACACCGTTAAAAGTGATGTTTTTAAATTTTTAGGAACTTCAAAAACATCATACGATATTATTTTTGCCGATCCGCCATATCATTTTGAAACTACTTCTTTTGAGAAAATTGCAGATTTAGTTTTTCAAAATAATATAATTAATAAAGATGGACTTTTAATAATTGAACACTCTAAACGCACCAATCTATCTAATCATCCAAAATTTAGTTATAGCAAAAAATATGGAGGAAACATGTTCAGCTTTTTTGAAAACTAAAATAACGATTCTATAATTTGCTTTTCTGAAATTCCTTCTGCTTCTGCTTTGTAATTTTTTATAATTCTATGTTTTAAAATGGCATAGGCAACTGTTTGGACATCTTCAATATCTGGAGAATATTTACCGTGAACAGCAGCATTAGCTTTAGCTCCTAAAATTAAATTTTGTGAAGCTCTAGGTCCTGCTCCCCAATCAATATAATCATTTACTATATCAGGTGCATTTTCAGATTTAGGTCTAGTTTTTGAAACTAATTTAACCGCATATTCAATAACATTATCTGCCACAGGAATTCTACGGATTAAATGTTGAAAAGCAACAATATCATCACCGCTCATTTGAGAATTTAAAGTAACATTGCTATCACTTGTCGTCGCTTTTACAATCGTAATTTCCTCATTATAAGAAGGGTAATTCAAATTTACAGAAAACATAAACCTATCTAATTGTGCTTCTGGTAAAGGATAAGTTCCTTCTTGTTCTATTGGATTTTGAGTGGCTAACACAAAGAATGGTTGTTCTAAAATATGATGATGTCCAGCAACTGTTACTGTTTTTTCTTGCATGGCTTCTAACAATGCAGCTTGGGTTTTTGGCGGAGTTCTATTTATTTCATCAGCTAAAATAATATTACTAAATATAGGACCTTTAATAAATTTAAACTGATTACTTTCATCTAAAATTTCACTTCCTAATATATCTGATGGCATTAAATCTGGCGTAAATTGAATGCGTTTAAAATCTAAGCCTAAACAATTTGAAATTGTTTGTACCATTAAGGTTTTAGCAAGGCCTGGCACACCAATTAATAAAGAATGACCTCCACTTAAAACAGATAATATAATTAAATCTACAGCTTTATTTTGACCAATTATAATTTTGCCAATTTCTTGCTTTAGTAACTTATATTTTTTTACAAGTTTAGATAACTCTTCTACATCTGACATTCTTATTCCTTTTTCCAATTATGTTTAAATTTACACTTTTTAAAATCTTTATTGATTTTTATATAAGTGTCTACAATTTTTTCTTTGGCCCATTTATCAATAGCTTCTTCTTTCTTTTTTTCAAGAGTTAATTGTTGTATTTTTTCGTAATCTTTATTAAAATTAGCTATATGAGCATCATCTTTACTTTTTACCAGTAATATTTTAAACATTTTTGCTCCTCCTCTAACTTCATCATAAAAAGGTGGGGTTATTTCACCTGCTTTCAAATTGCTAATTCTTCCGTACAATGTTGGATCCATACGTGTTAAACTAAAATGGGTATCATTAGTTTGAGGATTTAAAATTAAGCCTTTATTATTTTTAGTTTCTTTATCATCAGAGTATTTTAAAACTGCTTCATCAAAAGTTATTTTTTTATCTAAAATTTGCTGACGAATGTTAGTCAATGTATCTTTTGCTGCTTGTAATTCTTCAGAACTTATTTTTGGTTGAATTAAAATATGACGCACATCTCGCTCTTGTCCTTTAATTTTTTCTACTTTTAAAATATGCCAACCAAAACTTGATTTAAAAGGTTCTGAAACTTCACCTTCATCTAAACTAAAAGCTACATCTTTAAATTCTTTAATAAAATTGCTTTGACGCGTTATGGTATATAATCCGCCAGATCCAGGTCCATTACCTGAAACTGCTGGGTCATCTGAATTTATAATTGCTTTTAAACGAAAACTAAATCCGTTTTCAATATCATCTCTAATTTTATTTAATTTATCAACAACACGTTTGGTTTCTGCCTTTGAAGGTTCAATGGTTCTTACAATTTGTGCCAATTCTATTTCAGCACCAAATTCTGGTAAATTATTACTTTCTTTTAAATTATTATAATAGGTTCTAACTTCTTCTGGAGTAACATCCATTTTATCAGTAATACTTGCTCTTTCTTCACGAATTAGCATTTGCTCTTTTTGAATTTTATATAATTCGCCTCTTAAATCGGCTTCATTATTAAAACCATACAAATCTAAAACTTTATCCATAGAGCCTAACTGCTGGGTGAAATAGGCAATAGTTCGTTCAACTTCTGAATTTACTTCAGTATCTGCAACTTCCATACTATCAACCACAGCGTGATGGGCTAATAGTTTTTGCATCATAATTTCTTCTAAAATTTCGCAATCTGAAATGTCAATTTTTCCTTCGGTACGTTGTTTTAATTCTTTTTTAAACTTATCAATATCTGAATCTAATACAATGTTTTTTCCAACTACTACTGCTACTCCATCTACTTTAACTCTTTTGGTTTTATCCGCTAGTTTTTCTTGAGCATTTATTCCTAAATAGCATAGTAATAGTCCAATAAATATTAGTTTTTTCTTCATTTTAATATATTTCAAATTGTTGTTTTTTTCTTGCATCGTTAACTAAGGTTTCTTCAATATTTTTTATAAGTTTCAACTTTCTACGTTGTAAAATAATTTGTTTAATAGTTGGATTAATATAGCTTTTTGGAGCAACACTACCCACTTTTAAAACATTTGATATTTTCAGCAAATATAAACTTAATGAATCTTCTTTTTGAATAAAATAATCTTTTTTTAGTAATTGCTTTTTATCTATATTTTTAAAGATTGGAACTTTAGAAACTAAATCGGTATATTTTACCCAAATAGTATCATTTAAATTCATTGATTTTAATGATAATTCCTTTGATTTTAAGCTATCTAAATCTTCTTTTTTGTTTGATTTAAATAGTTTTATTAATTCTTTTTTATTTAATACATTTTTACCGAAATTTATATATTTCAATTGAATTAAATCTTCATTTAACCTGAAATTTAGATGATTTTTTTTGTAAAAAGAATCGATATTATTTTCAGTTATTACCGTATCTAAATATTGTTCTACGGCTTTTTCTTTATAGGAATTTATAAATAAATCTTCTTTATATTTTTTAACCAAATCTTCAAATTTATTGGTTTCATCAGCTAAGTTTAGTTTTGCTTTATTTAAAAGAAGTTCATGCTTAATCCACGAATTAATATAATTTTTAACTCGTATAATACTATCTTGTTTTAAATTACTATTGGTCAATATATTTTTTATATCTTTTTTATATAAATAACTGTCATTTACTCTAGCAATTGGCTTTTTACTATCATTTTTAACAGTAAAATAATTACATGATAATATAGTAAAAGCAATAAATAATAATAAAAGTTGTTTCATTATATTATTTAAATATTTGATTTTAAAATTCGTTTTTCTTCCTTCTTATTTATTTCAATTTTATATTTTGAATGTAGTTTTTTTATCAATTGTTTTTCTAAATAATTTTGATAATCTGAAATTATAATTCCTTTATGAGTTTCTAAATTTGTATTTTGATATTTTTTAGTTTTCCAATGGTTATAAAATTTAACTAATCCAATACTATCTTTTGATTTATTCCAAACTTTATTTTCAAGTAAATCAAACAACAACATTCCATCTTTAAATTCACTAAACATTTTTATAAAATCTGAATTTGTGTTTTCAATATAATTTTTATAATAATTGAGTAATTTACTTTGTTTAAACTTATTAAATACTACGGAAATATTTTTACGGTTTTGCCTATTTAAAAACATCCCGAAATCTTTTTGTGAATATTTTTTTTGTCCGATACTTAATAGCTCTTTATCAAAATTTTCAGGATGAGTTTTATAGTTATCTACGCTAAATTGGTTTAATGCAACTGAATCTACAACAACTTTAAACAGCTTATTTAGTTTATTATACAACGTTTTATTTACCACGCTAAATCTTGAATTTCTTTTAACTTGATCTGTTAGTTTTGGTTTTAAATTTTTAAAACTTTCAATAGGATATTTTTTAATTAATTTTATGATGTGCCATCCGTATTTTGTTTTAAATGGCTTAGAAATATCGTTTGCTTTATTTAATGAAAAAGCTACATTAGAAAAACTTTCAATCATTTTACCAGCACCAAATTTTCTTAATCTTCCACCATTTACCGCACTAGCTTTATCATCAGAAACCTTTTTAGCCAAATTGTAAAAACTGACTTTATTGTTTAATAAAATGTCATAAATAGAATCTATTTTCTGTTTAGCATTTAGTGTGTTATTTTTTATCATAATATGAGCAACTTCTACTTCGCCTCTATTATTTCTAATACCATTAACCTTTATAATATGATAGCCAAATTTTGTTCTAAACGGCATAGAAACTTTATTCAGCGGAGTTTTATATGCTTGATTTTCAAACGGATAAACCATTTGAAAAACAGTAAAATATCCTATTTTTCCACCATTTTGCTTTACTGTAGGATCTTGTGAAACTTTTTTTGCAACATCTTCAAACTTTTGACCGCCTAAAATTAATTTTTTTGCTGCCAACAATTTATTATAAGCTATTAAAGTATCTTTTGGTTTTGCACCTTGCTTTAAAAATATTAAAATATGACTTACATTTACTTCTTTAGTTAATCTATTATATGCTTCTTTAACTAATTGTTGGGTTAAACTGTCATTTTTTAAATACGGAATAATTAACTGATTTTTATATTGTTGCACCTCATTTTTAAACTTCTGAATAGTATCTAAACCTAAAGATTTTGCCTCAATAATTTTCAACTTATAATCTATAAACAACTTTAAATAATCTTTAATATTTTCATTGTTAGATTTAGTAACCTGAAGGTTTTTTTTATACGTATTAATAAATTCTTGTGTATAATACGGTTTAGCATTAATTGTAAATAATACATGATTACTTTCTTGAGAAAAGCCTTTTAAAGCGAACAGAAATACAATACAAATTTTAAGAAATTTCATAAATTATTTTTTTATAAAATAAAACGGTGCAATTTATTTTTAATTGTTTAATTAAGCTGTTAAAAGTCTCATAAAGAAATTATCCCTTCAACAACTTCTACATCTTTATATTTTTTTATTACATCGTCTGCATTATTCATTTTAACCAAAATTGAAATGCTAATAAATTTACCTGTTTTAGATGATTTTTTGGTAATTACAGCTCCCAAATAATCAAAAATAGTTTCCACTTTATTTATTTTTTCTTCATCTGACGGAACAATAAATTTATATAAATATTTAGTAGGAAATTTTGTAGTTTCCTCTAAATCGTTTTTTAACTTTTTATAAAACGCTTCTTTTTTATCCATTTCACTCATAAATAGTACTGTTATTTAACCCGTTGTGCATTTTAACTTTTTAAACCTACTGTTACGTCAGTTCAAGCCTGCCTGACGGCAAGGCAGGTAATTTTTAATAAAAAATTGTATCGAGAACGATTATCTCTAACTAAAAAACCTATTCTCGATACTAATTTTAAGCCTAAAAAGGCTAAAATTCACTCGAATTGACGAAATTTTATCTAATGCACAACGGGTTTATTTAATATAATTTCAAATTGTTAATAGTAAGATGACAAAATTACATGAATATTTTTAGTATAATTTAATGAATACCTTATTTTTGCATATGCAAATAAAAGTGGTAATTACTGGAGGACCTGGAACAGGAAAATCAACAGTTATAAATGAATTAATAAAACGTAATTATGATTGTATGCCTGAAATTTCGAGGGAAGTTACCTTAAATGCTCGAAAAAAAGGAATTGAACAGCTCTTTCTAACAAATCCTCTACTATTTAGTGAATTGTTGCTAGAAGGTAGAATTAACCAATATATTGAAGCTGAGAAAAAAAATAATTCTATTGTGTTTTTTGATAGAGGAATACCTGATGTTCACGGATATATGAATTACATTAGCATAGATTACCCAACATCTTATATTCATAAAAGTAATTTATACCGCTATAATTATGTTTTTTTAATGGCTCCGTGGAAAGATATTTATATTTCAGATAATGAACGTTACGAAAATTTTGAGCAATCTTTGGCCATTCATAATCACTTAGAACGAACTTATAAAGATTTGAATTACAATATAATAGAAGTTCCTTTTGGTACAGTAACCTCACGAGCTAATTTTATTTTAGAAACTATAAAATAATGAATACACCTGTTGAGATACTTCAAAAATATTGGAAACATTCCAGTTTTAGAAAACCTCAAGAGGAAATAATTACTGCAACCATACAAAAACAAAATACCATTGTTTTATTACCAACTGGTGGTGGAAAATCACTTTGTTATCAAATTCCTGCTTTATTACAAAAAGGAATTTGTATCGTAATTTCACCCCTAATTGCATTAATGAATGATCAAGTTAATCAACTGAATGAAAAGAATATAAAGGCAATTTCATTAACTTCACAACTTAATTTTGAAGCAACTATTACTGCTTTTGATAATTTACAATTTGGAAATTTTAAATTTTTATACTTATCTCCTGAAAAGTTACAAAACCCATTAATTCAAGAAAAAATTAAACAATTAAATGTTTCGTTAATTGCAATTGATGAGGCACACTGCATTTCTGAATGGGGACACGATTTTAGGCCATCATATTTAAAGTTACAACTATTAAAAGATATTTGCCCTAATGCCAACATAATGGCTTTAACAGCAACTGCAACCCCAAAGGTTTTATTAGATATTAAAGATAAATTAAACCTTCAAGACGCTATCATCTTTAAAAAATCATTCAAACGAAATAATTTAAAATTTAGCGTTATTACTTCAGAAGATATTTACGGACAACTAATACAATCTCTTCAAAAAAATAATGGATCAAGCATTATTTATGCTGGAACACGAAAACAAACTAAAGAAATTAGCAATTTTTTAACTAAAAAAGGATTTAAAAGCAATTACTATCACGGAGGCCTAACTACAACAGCTAAAAGTTTAGCATATAATAATTGGATTTCAAATAAAGTTCCAATTATGGTAGCTACAACCGCTTTTGGAATGGGAATTAATAAATCAGATGTTAGGGCTGTTATCCATATAGCAACACCAAATAGTGTCGAAAATTATTTACAAGAAGCTGGAAGAGCTGGAAGAGATAATAAACCTGCCATTGCAATTATTATAAGTAATAAAAGTAGTATTAACGAAACCATACATCAGTTTAATATTAATACTCCAAAAGCTACTTTTGTTAAAGAAGTTTATCAAAATTTAAATCAATATTTTAAAATTTCCATGGGAGAAATTCCTAAAGAGATTTTTGATTTTTCTATTCAAGAGTTTTGTTTTTATTATAAATTACCTTTATTAAAAACATTTAATGCTTTAAACATTTTAACACGCGAAGAAATTATTTTTATTGATGAAAATTTTAGTAAAAAAACTACCGTAAAATTTTTAATTAGAAGCCAACAAGTTTTTGATTACATTGAAAACAAACCGAACAAAAAGAAATTAATAAACTTATTATTAAGAAGTTATGGTGGAATTTACGATTATAACACCATAATAAATGAATATAGTTTATCAAAAAAAATGAATTGTTCCGTTCATAATTTAATAGAGCAGCTAAAAGAATTACACACCAATAAAATTATTAATTATAAAGCTAATAATAATCAATCAAAGTTAACATTTTTATTACCTAGAGATGACAATTATATTATCAACCAAATTTCAAAACACATCAATCAGCAATTCCAAATAAAACAAAATAAGTTAAAGGCAATAATACAGTATATAACAGATAATAAAACCTGTAGAAACATTCAATTAGCTAACTATTTTGAGGAAAAATTAACTATTCCATGCGGAATTTGTGATGTTTGTGAGCAACATAATAATCCTTCCGTTTCTATTAAATTACTATCTGAACAAATTTTAAATTTAGTACAAAACCAGACATTATCATCAGCAATAATTTGCCAACAAATAGCCATTCCAAAAGAAATTATTTTAAACTGTTTAAAAAATTTACTAAACGAAGATAAAATATACATAAATTCGCAAAACAAATTTAAAGCAACTAAATAATGAGAAAATTACGTATCGTTTTTATGGGAACACCAGATTTTGCTGTTGGAAGTTTAGATGCACTATTAAAAGCTGAATTTAATATTGTGGGCGTTATTACAGCACCTGATAAACCTGCCGGACGAGGAAAAAAATTACATCAATCTGCTGTAAAAAAATATGCATTAGCACATCAATTAAATTTATTACAACCTACAAATCTTAAAAATGAAGCCTTTTTAAATGAACTAGAACAATTGGATGCAAACCTGCAAATTGTGGTAGCTTTTAGAATGTTACCAAAGGTAATATGGCAAATGCCAAAGTTTGGTACGTTTAACTTACATGCTTCATTATTACCTAATTACAGAGGAGCAGCACCAATAAATTGGGCAATTATTAATGGAGAAAGTAAAACGGGTGTAACTACTTTCTTTATAGATGAAAAAATTGATACAGGCTCTATTATTTTACAAGAAGAAGTTAGTATCAATAAAAAAATAACTGTTGGTGAATTACATGATCAACTTATGATTTTAGGAAGTGAATTAGTTGTAGAAACAACAAAATTAATTACTGAAGATAATATCAAAACGATCCCTCAAATAGAAAGTGATATTAAATTTGCACCTAAAATTTATACGGAGACTTGTGAAATTAATTGGAATAAATCTTTAAATGAAATATACAATCTAATAAGAGGTTTAAACCCTTATCCTACAGCTTGGTGTTTACTTTTAAATAATGAAAGTGAAATAAAAGTAAAAATATATGATGTTGAAAAAGAATTAATTTCACACAACTATACTATAGGAAAGATAATTGCCACTAAAAAAGAGATTAAAATTGCAACATCAAATGGATTTCTCAAAATTAACAGTTTACAATTGGCAGGTAAACGAAAAATGGATACAAAAAGTTTGTTAAACGGATATAGTTTTTCATCAAATTCTAAAATGGTGTAAACCCGTTATTTCATAGGGTTAACCCTGTTTTTTTGATTATATTTTCAAGTTTATTAACATTTACTATCATTTATTAACAAATTAGGCACTTTTTACACCAAAAACTTGCATAAACCCTTATTCCGTCTAACTTTGTTAAGCTTTTAAAAGCAAAATATGTTTAACCTAAATTAATTTAACATTTAAATTATGAATAAATCAGATTTAATTGATGCTATGGCAGCAGATGCTGGCATCACAAAAGCAGCTGCAAAATCAGCATTAGAATCATTAACTGACAACGTAACAAAAGCTTTAAAAAAAGGTGAAAAAGTTGCTTTAGTTGGATGGGGAACTTGGTCTGTTTCTAAAAGAGCAGCAAGAACTGGTAGAAATCCTCAAACAGGAGCTACAATACAAATTAAAGCTAAAAACGTAGTTAAATTTAAAGCAGGAGCTGGTTTTAGCAGTGCAGTAAATTAATCTATTTAAGAAATTTATTCTTAAATATTCAAACTCTCTTTTTTAAAGAGAGTTTTTTTATTCACTATTTTTTTTTATATTTAAGAAATGTTTATGATAAATGTCAGTTAAAAATCTTTTAAAAGGTAAATTATTAATCTCAGAACCCTCTATTTTAAATGATAAATCGTTTAATAGATCCGTTATTTATTTAACTGAAGATAATATTGACGGAAGTGTTGGCTTTATTATTAACAAAACTACAGATTTTGTTTTAAAGGATTTAATTCCTAATATAAACTGCGATTTTAAGGTCTATAATGGAGGTCCTGTAGAACAAGAAAACTTATATTTTATTCATAAAATTCCTGAATTAATACCTAATAGTATTGAAATTTCAAATGGTATTTTTTGGGGAGGAGATTTTGAAGTGCTAACTAGCTTATTAAACGAAGGGAAAATTAATCAATCTGATATCCGTTTTTTCTTAGGATATTCTGGCTGGACCGAAAATCAGTTAAAAGAAGAACTGTCTGAATCAAATTGGGTGGTAACTGATAATAAATATCCTGATTTATTAGGTTTAGAAAGTGACAATATTTGGAAAAACCAAATACTTAAATTAGGTGGTGAATATCAAATTTGGGCAAATGCACCTAAAAATCCATCTTTAAACTAATTTATTTAATTCCCTTTCTATCTCTTTGGTAACTTCTACTGAAAATACTTTCTTTTTATATTTTGTAACTGATTGAATTCCTATTATAGCATTAGTAATAAATAGTTCATCAGCTTTTAGTATATCAAAAGGTGAAATTTGAGTTTCTTCTAGGTTGAACTTTTCTACTTTATTTAGAATTTCAATAATTTTTTTTCTGATAATCCCTTTTATGCATCCATCAGTAATAGGTGGCGTTTTTATGATGTTGCCTATAACTATAAAGATATTTCCGTTTATTGCTTCTACAACATTTTTATTTTCATTTAACAAAATACAATTGTCAAAATCATTTTCTGAGGCATAAATACTTGCAAGTATATTGGTTAATTTATTAGTGGTTTTAATAGTTGATAATAATCCTGAGGATATAAAATAATCTTTAAAAATATCAATTTCATAATTCGGTTTTATAGAAATATTTAGTGCATTAACTTCAATCAAATAATTAATAGCATTCGTTTTTGGCAAGTATAATCCGCCATCAGCCCTAAAAACGGTAACTCTAACTCTTGCATTTTGAAGGTTAGTATTTTTAACGGTTTTAATTATTTCCTCCTGAAAAAATTCTAATGAAAAATGTATGGGAATTTCCATTCGTAACATTCTCATAGAAGCCATTAACCTAAAATAATGATCTTCTAAAAAAACAACTTCTAAATCAATAACTTTAATAGTTTCAAACAACCCATCTCCATATTTAAATGCACGATTTAAATTATTAAATACAGGTTTATTATCTATTAAAATTTTACCATTTAAATTCATTTTGTAAAAGTTTAACAAAATTAAAAGCCTCGAAAAATCAAGGCTTTTGGCTTTTAGTTTTGTTTTAAAGGTTAAGCTCCAATAGTATGTTTTAATTCATCAATTTGATTTTCCCAAAACATTTTAGATTCATCAATTTCACCTTCTTCAGCAAAATCTGTTATAATTAGCGAAACATCTTTAGTTATTTCATCTACTTGAATTCTAAATTCGAAGTATATTTTTTCATCCTCTTCTTCAAGCCATGTAAATTTAATTTTTTTATTAGTTTTTTCTTGAAGTACTTTAGCTTTCTCTTCTACTCCATCCCAAATAAAAGTATATAGTTCTCCTCTTAAATTTACATTATCTGCAAACCATTCAGATAAACCAGATGGCGTTGCAAAGTATTGAAACAACATTTGAGGAGAGGCTTGTATTGGAAATTCTAATTCAAATTTTATTTGTGTTGACATATATTCTATTTAAAAGCACAATATATATAAATAATCTTCGTAAAAAAAATTAAGTTTTAAAAAAATTAGCTATTAATTTGTAACAGGAATTAATTTATTTTTATATTTGCACCCTCAATAAATGGCGAGGTAGCTCAGTTGGTTAGAGCGTCGGATTCATAACCCGGAGGTCTCGAGTTCAATTCTCGATCTCGCTACAAATTTAAGATTGTGAAATTAAGCGATTTAGTGTTTCTAAATCGCTTTTTTTATGAGTATAATTTTTGACAAAATAAAAAAAGTACACTATTTGGCAGCTAGAAAAGAGTATATAATTGGCTTTTACACTGGAGGAGTAAAACTTTTGGAATAGAAATTTGTTAGTTTTAAATCCAAATTTGAAATCAATAAAAAAGGTCTGATATATCAGACCTTTTTTATTATAACTTAATTATTTTAATTACATAGCACCTTCATCATAGGCTTTTTCACCATGTAAAGAGGCATCTAGTCCCATACTTTCTTCAGAGTCTGTTACCTTTACTCTAGTAATTCTATTAATTAAAACTAACATAACATAAGTAAATATAAAAGCATAAGCTGCCGCACCAATTACCGCAACAACTTCTTTTATAAAGAAATAGTAATTGCCTTCTAATAAACCTGATTGTCCGTTAATAGTTGAAGATGCAAATACTCCTAAAAGAATAGTACCAAACACACCTCCCATACCGTGTACTCCCCAAACATCAAGGGCATCATCCCATCCCCATTTATTTTTAAACTGAACAGCAATATAACATAGTAAACCTGCTGCAATGCCAATAATTACTGCTGCCCATAATGGAACAAAACCAGCTGCAGGCGTAATAGTTGCTAAACCTGCAACAAAACCAGTTAATAATCCTACAAATTTAGGTTTTCCTTCTCTAAACCACTCAACTATAAGCCAAGTTATACCTGCAAATGAAGCGGCAACATCTGTATTTAAAAATGCAATTGTTGTAATATCATCAACTTTAAGCTCACTGCCTGCATTAAAACCATACCAACCAAACCACAATAAACCTGTACCAATGGCCATTAATGGAATACTGTTTGGTGGTGACTTTGTATCCGTACGTTTACCCACATAAATTACAGATGCCAATGCTGCAAAACCTGCTGTTGCGTGTACTACAATTCCACCAGCAAAATCACGAACTCCCCATTCTTCTAGTAATCCTCCACCCCAAACCATGTGTACAAAAGGATAATACACAAGAATTTGCCAAGCAACTAAGAAAATTAAATATGCTTTAAATGAAACTCTGTTTACAAACGCACCTGTTATTAATGTTGGAGTAATAACTGCAAACATCATTTGGTAAGCTATAAAAATAAATTCTGGATATTCTCCATTTGCACCACTGTACGGCTTATTAAATGGAATACCATGTAAAAAAGCCCAATCAAAATTCCCAATAATGCCTCCTTCACCTCCACTAAAGCATAATGAATAGCCAAAAGCAATCCATAAAATTGTTGTAATACCTAATGAGACAAATGTTTGCATCATTATTCCCAGAATATTTCTTTTTCCAGCTAAACCTCCATAAAAAAAAGCAAGTCCAGGTGTCATTAACATCACCAAACTTGTACTAAGAATCATAAAAGTTGTTGTTCCTGTGTCAAAACCCATAATATTAAAATTTTAGTTATTAATGTATTAAAATGAAAATCCGGCTACCAAAAATATTTTTTGAGTTTGAGGATTTGTAATTAATGATATTGTTAGTGGTAAACTATATATTTTAGTAAATTTTAGCTCTTTTGTAACTGTTACACCTATATTTATAATTCCTATTGAGTTCCCAAAATAACCTGTTTCCCCAACGTTTTCATTTGGGTTTGTTAAATTAGAACCTAAGAAAATATTGATGTTTTTAAAAGCATAATTCAGTTCTGCATAGGTTGAAAATTGTTTTTTACCTATGGTTCCATCACTATTTATTTTTCTGGCATCCGCTCCATAGATATTAGTGGCAATTAAAAGTGATAGCGGTATTTTTTTGGAAATGGTATAATTTACTGAAGCTTCAATTACATGACCTGTTGAGGTATCATTATAATTAAAATATGTATCATTTGAACTATCTTGATTTGGAAAAAAATAATCAGTAATAGTCAGTGAAAACAACTTTGAAAAAGCATAGCTAACATAAATATCTGCTTCTTGCAAAGATTGTGTATTGGTTGTGTATGCTCCCCAAGTTGCAACTGTAAAATTGGAATTTATATAGCTTATACTTGGTTGAATACTTGGTGAGTTTCCAAAATCTGTTCCTCGCCAAACATATCTACTCATTACTGCTACGCTTGCTTTAAAAGGATTCGCTTTTTCGGTTTTGTTTTGTGCGGTTATCGAAAAGTTAGATAAAAAACTAATTGTAATTAAAATTACTGCAAAAAGTCTTATTTTTCTCATTTAAATGCCTATTAATTTTAATACACAAATTTGAAAAAAATAGTAGGTTACATCAATTGTTGAATTACGTATATTTAAGTACGTGTTTTACTTATACTACAGCTCAATAATTTTATTTTTAATTGCAAATTTTACAAGGTCAACGGTATTTTTTAACTCCAATTTTTTTAGAATACTAGCTTTGTGAGTTTCAACAGTTCTAATACTTATGGATAACCTACTGGCTATTGTAGGATTTTTTATACCTTCAACTACATAACGTAATATTTCCTGCTCTCTGTTAGTTAAAACTTTGACAGTATCACTAGAAACATTATTTCCAAATTTTGCACTTTTTACATAGCTTTTTAAGATAGTATCAGCAATTGATTTACTAAAATATCCATTTCCTTTAAATACTTCGTTTATTGCCAAAACAAGTTCATCTCTAGTGGTATTTTTGGGTAAATAACCATGTACACCTGCTTTTAAAGCGTTAAAAACAAAATCTTCTGAAGTGTACATAGATAGCATTAATATTTTAATTTTAGGATAATCGGTTTTAAGTATTTTTGATATTTCTATACCCGACATCATTGGCAGTGATATATCTAATAAAACCACATCTGGTATTTGTTTTTTTAAATCTGCAAAAAACTCATTTGCATTTTGAGCTTCTCCTATTATTTTAATTCCTAAACTATTAGATAACAAAGCTTTTATTCCATCTCTTACAATTTGATGATCGTCAACTAAAACAACTTTAATTTCACTCATATTAATTATTTTTTTAAAGGAAACTCAATAATAATTGTTGTGCCTTTATTTTTTTCAGATTTAAATTTTAATTTGCCTTTAAATAATGTCACTCTATCTTTTATATTACTTATGCCATGCGAATTTAAATGAACAGAATTAGTAATATCAAATCCTTTTCCGTTATCTATAATTTCAAGTTTAATTTTATGAGTTTCAAACGTTAAGTTAACTATTACTTTGTTTGCATTTGCATGTTTTACAATATTGGTAATACCTTCTTGTATAATTCTAAAAATATAGATTTGTAATTTTTGATTGACGTTTTCAGCATTTCCAAAAGTATTAAATTGAATTACAATGTTTGAGGTTTCTGAAAATGTATTACATAAATTTCTAATTGCAGCTGTTAGCCCAAATTCTGATAAAGCTGCTGGCATTAAATTATTTGATATTCTTCTGGTTTCATCAATAGTTAAATTAAAAAGATTCCCTAATTCTTCTGCTTCATTATCGTTTTTAATAATATTATTTTGATTCAATAAGTTTTCAAACTTTAATTTTAGACCTATTAATAATTGTCCCAAACTATCATGCAATTCTCTTGATAATCTTTGGCGTTCTTTTTCTTGCCCGTCAATTAATGAACTTAATCGTTTTCTTTTTTCTTCTTTTAATTCTTCTGTTTGAATTTTTAATTTTTCAGCCATTTTAGTAAACGAGTCTGTAAGTTCACCTATTTCATCATTTAAATTTGAGTTTAAATCGATATCAAAATTACCTTCTCCAATTTTTTGAGCTGCAATATTAAGTTTTTGGATAGGATAGGTTATTTTATTTGATAAAATTATAACAACAATTAAAACTATTAAAAATATAAATATGCTAATAAAAATAATTTCACTTCTAATATTAAAGATTGGTACGGTAGCTTCTTTATAATCAATTTCAGCTAAAATTACCCAATTTAAATTAGGTATATTTAATTTACTAAACGAGCTTAAAACAACTTCGCCTCTATAATCTTTTATTATTTTAAATGCAGTATTGTTTTGCAATGCATTATTAACAGCTTCTGTTTTTACAATAGTATTTAAAACCGAATTTGAATGAAAACGAGATGAGCTTCGCATTAAATAATCATTACCAACCAAATAAGATTCACCTGAATATCCAAATCCATTTGAAGCATTATTTTCAAGCATAATGGCATCAATAACCGTTGGTGTTAATTCAAAAATTACAATTCCAATAACTTTATTTTGATTATTAATTACTTTGGAACTCAAAATAATATTAGAATGTTTTACTTTCGAAATTTTTCTAAAATCTTTAACAAATATTTCAGTATTACTTAATGTTTTATTCCATATTTCAGTAAAATTAATAGGAGATTTATTTTTACTTTCTTTAATGGTATAAATCATCTTATTTTTTCCAATTAAATAAATAGCATCATATTTTTCTTTTCTCAATTCATTTAAAAAAGAATTATTAACCGTTATACCTAATAATTTCGACGATTGATTATTTTTAGAAGGTGTTTTTTTATTTATTTCAGAAATCATACTTATAATATCTGAAGAAGTTTTTGCTAGTTTAATTTCAGCAAAACAATTTGAAAAATAGTTTTTAATTAAGTTCGATTTAATTACCCTTACCGATGTTAATTGATTAAATGTTCTATCTAAAATTGCTTTCTTTGCATTATAAAACGAAAAAGAGGCTACAATTAAAATAGTTCCTATACTTAAACTAATAGATGCTATTACTAATTTATCTGTAATAGAAAATTTTCTCATTTAATGTAGTTAATTAGATTTCGAAATTACCATTTATTCACGTAAAATCTAAATAATAAAATCATCCATTTTAAATATTAAATTAAATTTGCTTGATGACCATAAAATATAGTATTTTAACAATCTAAATAATCAAAAACTGTTTTCATGGATCATAAAGAAGAACATTTAAAAAGCTCTGATTTTATTACGGATGTTGTCATAGGAATGTCAGATGGATTAACCGTTCCTTTCGCATTAGCGGCAGGTTTAAGTGGTGCTGTAGATAGCAATGCTATAATTATAACCGCAGGAATTGCCGAAATTGTAGCAGGAAGTATTGCTATGGGTTTAGGGGGATTTTTAGCGGGGAAAACTGAGCAGGAACATTATGAATCTGAACTAAAAAAGGAATATGCAGAAGTAGAAACTATCCCTGAAAAAGAGAAACAAGAAGTAAAAGATGTTTTTGCAGGATATGGTTTAAATGAGGAAACTCAAACATTAATTGCGGATGAAATGTCAAAAGACAAAGAAAAATGGGTAGATTTTATGATGAAATATGAATTAGGTTTAGAAAAACCACATCCTAAAAGAGCCAGAAATAGTGCTGCAAATATTGGTATATCTTATATAATTGGTGGACTAATTCCACTATCAGCATACTTTTTTACAAGTTCACCATCACAAGGATTATTATTTTCAGCTATTTTAACCTTATTAAGTTTATTTATTTTTGGTTACCTAAAAAGTAAAGTTACTGGTCAACCACCAATTAAAGGTGCTTTAAAAGTCACTTTTATAGGTTTTGTAGCTGCAATTGCTGCTTTTACAGTGGCTAAATTTTTTGGTTCAATATTTTAAATTTACAGCTATGAAATATAATATTCTATTGCTTTTATTAACTTGTTCTGTTATGCAAGCACAAGTAGTTCCTAAAGATTCTATTCAAAATAAATCATATAAAATATTAAATAAAAGTATTTTACCCATATCTTTAATTGGTGTTGGACTTATCATTAACAAGAGTAAATTTGATAAAACTTTTCAGAAAGATATTCGTAATAGCCTTAGAGATAATTATAGTACAAATGTAGAAGATTATTTGACATTTGCTCCTGTGGCTCAAATGTACATTGCAGATTTAGCAGGTATTAAAAGTAAAAATAATTGGTTTAATCAAAGTAAATATTTATTTATCTCTAATTTATTTTCTGTGGGTATCACCCAATTAATAAAAAAATCTAATCAAAAAATGAGACCAGATAGTGGAGCTGATTCCTTTCCGTCTGGCCATGCTACAATTGCTTTTACAAATGCAACCGTGCTGTATCATGAATTTCATAACTCCTCACCTATTTTAGCATATAGTGGTTATGCTTTTGCAACTACTGTTGGTTTTTTTAGAATGGCCAATAATCGGCATTATTTATCTGATGTTTTGGTAGGTGCTGGTATAGGAATTGCCGTTACTAATTTGGTATACTATTTTAAACCTTTAAAAAACTTTAATCCATTTAAAAAGGTTAAAAATGTCTCTATTTATCCATCTTATAAAGATAATTCCTACGGATTGTATGCTAGTTATCAATTTTAAAAATTGCTTAAATGTATATTAAATGGATAATCTGCACTGTTCTAGATAACAAAAAAGAAGAATTTTCTAAAGCTCAAGAAAAATGGAGTAAAACTTCTGAATCAGATGGATTTATTGCACAAACTGGTGGTTGGAATTTAAAAAAACCTAATGAAGTTTGCATTATAGCTTTCTGGAAAAATAAAGAAAGTTTACAAAATTTTATGAATCATTTGCACGATGTTATTTTCTTAGATAACCAACAAATTACCACGTATGCTGACATTCAAATTAAATATTTTAACAGTTTACTAAATATGGATGGCACCTCAAAAAATATAGGTGAAGCAATTCAAAAATCAAATTTTATAAGAATTGCAGATTATTTGGTAAATGAAAATAAAATTCATCATTTTGAAGAAGCTCAAAAATCCATTTGGATACCATCAATGAAAAAGACAAAAGGAATGTTAGGTGGTAAATTTTCTATAAATGAACAAAACAAAAATAATTATTTAGTAAGTACTTTTTGGGATAGTAAAAAAAATCATCAAAACTATATTGAAAATCAATTACCTACAAATCAAAAACTTGCAAATATTAGTAGTGATTTACAAGCTATCGACGGAAAAATTATTGCCCTTGAAAAAAAATGGAATGTATTTAAAACTCCAACTTCATTTTAAATTATTAACTTAATTTTTTAAAACATTTTCGCTAACTTTGAATTAAAATAAAATATATAATGAGCTTTATAGATTATTATAAAATATTAGGAATACCTAAAACTGCCACAGAAAAAGATATTAAAAAAGCCTATAGAAAATTGGCTAGAAAACTTCATCCTGATTTAAATCCGGAAGATAAAGAAGCGGAAAGGAAATTTAAACAAATAAATGAAGCAAACGAAGTTCTAAGTAATCCTGAAAACAGAAAAAAATACGATAAATACGGCAAAAATTGGGAACATGCTGAAGCATATGAAAAAGCAGAACAACAGCAACAGCAATATCAACAAAGTCAATATCAAGGAAATGCCGGTGGATTTAATGACCAAGATTATTCAAGTTTTTTTGAATCTATGTTTGGAGGAGCGTCATCAAGGTCAAGAAGCCAAAGTAACTCATTAAAATTTCGCGGGCAGGATTATAGTGCTGAGTTACAATTTACCTTAGAAGATGTTTACAAAACTCATAAACGAACTATTACGGTTAATGGAAAAAAGATAAGACTTACCATTCCTGCTGGAGTTAAAAACGGACAAATTATCAAAATTAAAGGTCACGGTGGTAAAGGTATAAATGGTGGTCCAAATGGAGATTTGCACATTAAATTTACCATTTTAAATCATTCTATATTTAAACGAGATAATAACAATTTATATACTTCAATTCCTTTAGATTTATATACCGCACTGTTAGGTGGTGAAATTACTATCCCTGTATTTAATGGTAAAGTAAAGCTTAAAATTAAACCAGAAACCCAAAACGGAACCAAAATAAAATTAAAAGGAAAAGGATTTCCTGTATATAAAAAAGAAGGTCAGTTTGGCGATTTATATATAACTTATCAAATAAAAATTCCAACCAATTTAACAAGTGAAGAGAAAGCATTATTTAATAAACTTGCAAAACTAAGAAACTCATGAAAGGAACTGAATTTATATCAATAAGCGACCTTTGTGCTAATTATCATTTAGAGATTTCTTTTTTTAATCAATTACATGAGGTAGGTTTAATAGAAATAATTACTTATAAAAAAACACCTTGTATTTCAATTGAAACCATTAATAACGTTGAAAAAATGATTAGAATGCATCACGATTTAAACGTAAATATTCAAGGAATTGATGTTGCTTTTAATTTATTACAAAAGGTTGAAAAATTACAAAACGAATTAAATTCGTTAAA
Organism: Lutibacter sp.; assembly: GCF_021647475.1. Lineage (GTDB taxonomy): Bacteria > Bacteroidota > Bacteroidia > Flavobacteriales > Flavobacteriaceae > Lutibacter. The sequence goes on along the minus strand of NZ_JAKIUR010000025.1, from coordinate 2,709 downwards.
AAATAAATTAAGATTATACGAAGATGATTTCTAAAATATTAGTTGCCATAGACGGTAGTGAATCTGCTTTAAACGCAGCAAATTGTGCTATAAAATTAGCGAAACAAGTAAATGCCACTTTAGAAATAATTTACGTGGTCAGATATTCAATTGGTAATATTGCCGCAGGAATTATGCCTTTTGAAATTGAAGAAGATGAAAAAGAAAAAGCCATTGAACTTATTGATAAAATAAAAAAGAATAACCCAAAAATTAAAATTAGTGATTTTGAAACTATTGGATTGCCCTTACATAAAATAATAAAAATGACTGAGGATTGGGATGCTGAATTATTAATAATTGGACATCATACTCATAGCTTTTTTGAAAAATTATTTATCTCAAGTGTTGAATATAATTTATTAGATAATCTTCACATTCCAATTATGATTGTTCCAAAAAAATACAATTGTCAGTAAAAAATCTCATTAATTTCGAGTAATTTTGCAATCTAAAATATAGCTACAAAACAGCTTATTAAACTGTAAAATGATATTAATTGATAAACCTTACGTTTCAAAATTTTTAATTGAGACGATTGCAACTTATAATTTGCCAATTGTTGCCACTTCTGTAGCACAAGATTTAGTTAAAAATCAAAAACTTAATTGGATATCAGAAAGTAAAGCCATTGAATTGGTTAAAAACAATCCTACAATTCCCATATACTCAAATTCTGAAAATGCCATAAGTTGGGTGGAAAAGAATTTACAATTTTCAAATCGACCAAAAGAAATTCATCTTTTTAAAAATAAATTAAAATTCAGAGAAACCATAAAAGAATTATTTCCGAATTATTTTTTTAAAGGATTGAAATTTAGTGAATTAGACTCCATTTCAGTTGATAATTTCAAATTTCCATTTATTATAAAACCAACGGTTGGTTTTTTTAGTTTAGGAGTTCATAAAGTTGCAAATCCAAATGAATGGAAAAAAGTAGTCTCAAAAATAAAGTCTGAAATTATTGATGTTAAAAAATATTACCCAAATGAAGTAGTAAATACTAATCATTTTATTGCTGAAGAATGCATAAAAGGGGAAGAATTTGCCATTGATTGCTATTTTAATAGTTCTAAAAACCCTGTTATTTTAAATATTAGTCATCATCTATTCTCCTCTGGAGAAGATTTAAGTGATCGAGTTTATTCCACTTCTCAAACTATTATTAAACAGCATTTAAACAATGTTCAACAATTTTTAAACAAACTTGCAGATAAAGTAAATCTTACTAATTTCCCAATTCACATAGAAGTTAGAATAAATGCTGAAGGTAAAATTATTCCTATTGAAGTAAATGCCTTACGTTTTGGAGGTTGGTGTACCACCGCAGATTTAGCACATTATGCGTACGGATTTAATCCGTATTATTATTTTATAACAGGAAAAGAACCTGACTGGAAAAGTATTTTTTCAACTTGTGAAAATAAACTTTTCAGCATTGTAATTTTAAATAACAACTCTGGTATTCTAAATAATCAGGTCAAATCTTTTGATTATAATTTATTATTAAAAGATTTTGAATACCCACTAGAATTGAGAAAAACTGATATTGTTAAATCTGCAATTTTTGGAATATTATTTACTAAAACTTCCTTAGAAAATAAAGAAGAATTAGCAACTATTTTAACTTCCGATTTAAAAAAATATATAACTTTTTAATTTATCGTCTAAATTTTTTCCTCGTCAATTCTAAAACTCCATTTATAAAAGTAAGCGGATGTATTGGGTTTCCAGGAACATATAAATCTATTGGATATTTTTCTAGAAAATCCCGTTTAACAGCAACACTTTCAGCAAATATTCCACCACTAATTGCATCTGTACCTGCCAAAATTAAAATTTTAGGTTCAGGAATTGCTAAGTAAGCAATTTCTAAGGCTTCAGCCATATTTTTAGTTATTGGACCTGTAAGTACTATGCCATCTGAATGACGTGGCGAAGCTGTAAATTCAATGCCGTAACGTCCCATATCAAAATTTACATTTCCACAAGCTCCAAGTTCCAATTCATTACTATTATCTCCACCCGCACAAACTTGACGCAATTTTAAAGACCTTTTAAATATATTTCGAATTTCTTTTCTTATGGCTGAAACATCTAATTTTATTCCTGTTTTATCACCTTGTTCAATTATTAAATCTGCTCTTTTATTAGTAGCCATTTTATAATGATTAGTGAATTTTATTTTAGAAGAAAATTGATGTTGGCAATCTCCACAAAAAGAACACTTTCCTAAATCAATTGAAAGTTTATTATTTCTAAAATCAATAGCATCAACCGGACAAAAATCAATAATTTCTTTTACAGCTACTTCTTCATTAGATATTATTGGAATTCCTCTAAAAGTATCTGGCAAAACTACTTCTGTCAAATCTTTTATAAATTGTTTTCCTTGATGCTTTACTATATTTAATTCTTCTAAAAACATATTTCTGCTATAAATCGTGACCACTATACGATAAATCGTAACTTTTATTATTAATAGGAAAATCTGAAATTTCTAAATTTCTAAGAGATAATTCCAATGCTTTCCAATTATGCATACAGGGCAAACTCACACTTTTATTTTCAATATCCTTAATAAATAGTCTTCATCCCAAGCCGCTTTGAGTCTTTTGCTTTTAACCGACAGTTTTTTAGTTTGTTCATTTTTCAGGAGGTTCAAGGCTA
>NZ_JAKIUR010000024.1 GCF_021647475.1 Lutibacter sp. | reverse complement strand
TAGCCTTGAACCTCCTGAAAAATGAACAAACTAAAAAACTGTCGGTTAAAAGCAAAAGACTCAAAGCGGCTTGGGATGAAGACTATTTATTAAGGATATTGAAAATAAAAGTGTGAGTTTGCCCTGAGAAAAAACTGTAAATAAAATGTTATGTGTCAATTTTTTTTTACATTCGCTATCATGGAATTTTCTGAAGTATTAGGACAAGAATATTTAAAAAATCATTTGATAAAATCTATTACAAATGATAGAATTTCACACGCACAATTATTTATTGGTAATGAAGGCAGTGGCGTTTTACCAATGGCAATTGCTTATGCTCAATATATTTTGTGCAATACAGGTAATGATAAAAAATCTTGTGCATTAAAATGTTCGAAACTAACGCATCCTGATTTGCATTTTGCGTTTCCTGTAACTACAACGAGTACGGTTAAAAAGCATCCCGTTAGTAATTTCTTTTTAAAAGAATGGAGAGATTTTATTACTACTAATCCTTATGGAAATTTATTTGAATGGTTACAATTATTAGGTGTAGAAAATAAACAAGGTCAAATTGGTGTTGATGAAGCTGATGAAATTGTAAAAGCTTTAAAACTAAAATCGTATGAGGGTGGTTTTAAAGTAATGATTATTTGGATGGCTGAAAAAATGAATATCTCTGCTGCAAATAAATTATTAAAATTACTAGAAGAACCTCCTGAAAAAACTGTCTTTTTGTTAGTTGCTGAAAAAGAAGAGCAACTAATTGCCACTATAAAATCGAGATGTCAGATTTTATATTTTCCTGCCTTATCAGAAATTGATATTGAAAATGGATTAGTAAAAAATGAAGGAACCGATATTTCTATAGCAAAACAAATTGCCATTCAAGTAAATGGCAATTACAATAAAGCACTTCACCTATTACATAATGATACCGCTGACGAACAATTTGAAACTTGGTTTATAACTTGGATTAGAGCTGCTTTTAAAGCAAAAGGAGATAGCTCAGTTATTAAATTATTAATTGATTGGAGTGATTTAATTGCAAAAACAGGTCGTGAAACTCAAAAACGATTTTTACAGTATTGCATTCAGTTTTTTAGACAGGCAATGTTATTGAATTATAGTGCTACAGATTTAGTTTTTTTGAATCCAAAAACTCCTGGATTTCAATTGGAAAAATTTGCTCCATTTGTACACAGTGCAAATATTTTAGAAATTTCTAAGGAACTTAATGATGCAATTTACCATATTGAGCGTAATGGAAATGCTAAAATTATTTTGTTAGATTTATCGATTAAACTAACACGGCTTTTACACAAAAAAGAAAGTTAAATTTAGGCTAAAAAATGAGGCTGTCTAAAAAGTAAAGTTTTCGTCATTCTGAACTTGTTTCAGAATCTCATCTTTCTGATTACCAATCATTATGAGAACCTAAAACAAGTTCAGGATGACGGTTTTCAATACTTTTTATACAGCTTTATCTTATTGATTATCAGTGTTTTATACTATTTTTATCAAAATCTGCATTTAAAATATCTAATACTTGATGGGTTACATCTAATTTAGTATCACCATACATAACCGTTCCGTTTCCTGAAGTTCCTAAAATCAGTTGATATCCTTTAGCTTTAGCAAAATTGGCAACCAAACTATCCACACGTTTTGTTATTTTTTCACTTTCTGTTTTATTTTCATCTTGCAATTGCCTAGCTGCCTGTTGTTGATTTAATTGCAACATTTGTTGTTGTTGTTGTAATTCTTTTTCAACTTTAGCTCTTGCACTAGCCGACATTTTTTGTGCTCGTTGATAATAATTTTGAACTTTAACTTTAAAAGGTGCTTGTAAACTATCTAATTGTTTAGAAATTTTTTCTTGTTTAGTTTTTAATTGTGTTTCTAAAACTTTAGTAGCTTTATAATCTTTCATTAAATTTTCAACATTTACATAACCAATTTTTGTTTGGTTACAAGATGCTAACATAATTGCAAAAGCAAGTAATACTAATTTTTTCATTTTTATATTTCTTTTTGGTAAAATTAAATCGGTGCGAATATAAAAACAAAAACTTAGTAATAACCCAGAAATTTATAGTATTGTTTTTATTTATTCAAATTAAATTTATTATAAAGATATTTTATTAAAAGCGACTTGATTAAAACTGTTTTCGCGGATTTAAAAAAATTATAAATATATTCTATTGATTTAATCCATAAAACTCTTTTAAAAGGCTTTAAAATGGTTTTTATTCGTTTTTTAACACATATATTAATGAAGAATACTCTTTAGAACGAATAGCTTTAAAATTTGACCAGCAACCCACAAAAAAAGCTTTTATAAAATTTGATTTTTTAGATTTATTTTTTTCGCTTAATAAAGCAACATAATAAGCATCAAATTTCATAGGAAGAATTTTAACTAGGTTTATTTGATGTTTTAAGAAAATAGATTGTACTGATTTTTTAGAAAAATGCCAAAGATGTCTGGGAACATCAAAAGCTGCCCAATATTGTTTATAGTAATTTGCATCAAAACTTTTAAAATTGGGAACTGCAATAATTAGAATTGCATTCGGCTTTAATAAACTTTTAATTTTAAGGATATAATCATCTAGATTTGGAACGTGTTCTAAAACATGCCATAAGGTAATTACATCAAATTTAGATTCATTAATATCATCTAAGTTTTTATAAACAGACTCTCCTATTTTTTTAGTTGCAATTTTATTTGCTTTTTCATTTGGCTCTACTCCAAAAATCTTATAGTTATTTTTTTTACAAGCTACTAAAAAATCACCTGTACCACACCCAATATCTAGAAGTTTTTTTTCTTCTTTTGGAAGCAAATTAATTACATTTAACTTGTGCTTTATGTTTATTTTTTTTACAAGTTGATAAACCTTATCAAATATGGTTTTGGAAGCATCGGTATGAGAAATATATTCTTCGCTTTTGTAATAAGAAGATAATTTATCTAAACTAGGAACAGGAGTTGTTTCTAACATATCTAGTTCTTTATTATAAACTAAATCGAATTTTTCATTAGATACTAAATAATCTTTACACGATAAATAGCTATTATTTTTTGTTTTCAATTAAATGGATTTTGACTTAAATATATATTATACTGAATTCTTAAATTATCTAAAAAAGAATATAGTTCATTTTTAAACTTTGAACCTTCTTTTAAATAATCCTCATTTCCATCATCGGTAACTGTTATTTCAATAAAATTATAAACATGACCTGTTTGAACCAGTTCATCTAAATCTTTATTATAACCTGGATCAAAAGAATCTTTTCTGTCTTTTGAAAACAGATTAACTAAAGAAATATATTTACTTTCATTAACTGTAAAATAAACAGTTAAATTAAAGTTTTTATTAGTTGATCTTAATACATTATCTGTAAAATATATTCTTCCTTTATATCTAAAAACTTTATAATTCTTCTCTAAAAACTGAACAAAGTTTGAAGCATGTTTTTTATTTAAGAAAACAAATTTAGTATATTTTTTATCTTTCTTTTTTGAGTGTGATTTGGCTTTAACAATTTTATATGTAGGGATGCTTTTAACTGTTTTAACAGGAATACAACTTTGTAAATTACAAACCAAAAACCATGTTAATATTGAAAATAGAATTCTTTTAATCATATCAATTTTTATAAATAATGTTATCAAAATTAAGCTACTATACTAATATGTTTCACGTGGAACACATTAATTTTATCTTCCCATATATACTAATAAAACAGAAACATCACTTGGTGAAACACCACTAATTCTACTTGCTTGTGAAATAGTTGCCGGTTTTATTTTAGTTAATTTTTGCCTTGCTTCTATGGATAAAGATTTTACTTTTTCGTAATTAAAATTAGTAGGAATTGGAACATTTTCTAATCGGTTTAACTTATCAGCTTGGTTTTTTTCTTTTTCAATATAACCGGCATATTTTACATGAATTTCCGTTTGTTCAATTACTTCATTATCTAAATTATATTCAGTAACAAATAAGGTTACACTTTTAATTTTTTGAATGTCTTCAAAGTTTAATTGAGGACGAGCAGCAATTTTAAATAGCTTCATAGATTGACTAATACTAGCCGAATTGTTAGCTTCTAAAATTGGATTTATTTCATCTGGTTTAACACTTGTTTCTTTCAAAAACTTAACAAATAAATCTGTTTTTTCTTGTTTTTCAATAACCCGATCCATTCGTTCTTTAGACGCTAAACCTAATTTAAAAGCTAACGGAGTTAATCTTAAATCGGCATTATCTTGTCGTAATAAAGTTCGATATTCAGCACGAGACGTAAACATTCTATAAGGCTCTTCAGTACCTTTAATAATTAAGTCATCGATTAAAACTCCTATATAAGCTTCATTTCGTTTTAAGATAAAAGGAGCTTTATTTTGAACTTTTAATGCTGCATTTATTCCTGCCATTAAACCTTGAGCCGCCGCTTCTTCATAACCCGTAGTTCCATTAATTTGACCTGCAAAATATAAATTCTCAATCAGCTTTGTTTCTAAAGTATTAGTGAGTTGTGTTGGTGGAAAATAATCATATTCAATAGCATAACCATATCTTAAAAACTTTACCTTTTCAAAACCTGCTACTTTACGTAATGCTTTATCTTGAACATCTTCAGGTAAAGAAGTTGAAAAACCATTTACATAAATTTCTATAGTATTCCATCCTTCAGGTTCCACAAAAATTTGATGTCTATCTTTAGTAGCAAAACGATCAATTTTATCTTCAATAGAAGGACAATATCTTGGGCCTACACTTTTAATTCTACCATTAAACATTGGCGATCTATCAAAACCTTCACGCAATAAATTATGAACTTCTAACGAAGTATAACTCATATAACAAGAACGTTGTTCTTTTAAAGCAGTTGTTGTTTTTAAATAAGAAAATTTTTCAGGATGTTCATCTCCAGGTTGCTCAATCATTTTAGAAAAATCCAAAGAACGTGCATCAACTCGTGGTGGTGTTCCTGTTTTCATTCTACCAGATTCAAATCCTTTTTTGACCAAATCTTCTGTAATTCCTATTGCAGCACTTTCACCTGCTCTACCGCCTCCAAAAGATTTATTTCCTATATGAATTAAACCATTTAAAAAAGTACCAGCAGTTATAATAACTGTTTTCGATTTTATTTCAATTCCTAAAGCAGTTTTAACTCCGATAATTTTATCATTCTCAAATAATAATCCTGTAACCATTTCCTGATAAAAATCTAAGTTATCAGTTTGCTCTAACATATTTCTCCAAGTTTCTGAAAATCGCATTCGATCACTTTGAGCTCTTGGACTCCACATAGCCGGACCTTTAGATTTATTCAACATTTTAAATTGAATAGCTGTTTTATCGGTAACAATTGCACTATAGCCACCTAATGCATCTATCTCTCTAACAATTTGACCTTTTGCAATTCCACCCATAGCAGGATTACAACTCATTTGAGCAATATTTTGAAGGTTCATAGTTATTAATAGTGTTTTGACTCCTAAATTAGCACTTGCCGCAGCTGCTTCTGCACCCGCATGACCACCACCAACAACTATTACATCATAAACTGTACTAAACATATTCCTAAAAATAAAGTTCCACGTGGAACAATTAATTTAATTTTTTTAAACACCTCTCTTCTTGAGCTCTCATATTTTCAGCATCTTCAGTATTTTTATCTTTAAAACCAATATAATGCAAAACTCCATGAATTATTACTCTATTTAACTCGTTATCAATACTTTGTGAGTATTTACTTGCGTTTTCCTTAACACGTTCAACAGAAATAAATATATCGCCAGAAATTTCTTTACCTAAGGTATAATCAAAACTTATAATATCGGTTAAAGTATTGTGTTTTAAAAACTCTGTATTCAATTTAAGCAGATACGTATCATCACAAAAAATATAATTGATTTCACCTTCTTTAAAACCATAATCTATAATACATGATGAAATCCAAATCCTAATTTTTTCTTCATTTTTTAGTTTAAAATCTGTTTCGTAATTGAAAATAATCATACTGTTTAATTATTAGTTTTAAAGTATGCGTTTACCTTTTTCTTATAAATTGTGCGCAAAGGTAAGGATTGTCTGTTTAAAATTTCATTATTATTAAAATACTCCTTTTTAAAATTTAGGTTTTGAATAGGTTTTGACTTTAAATATTGATTTCCTGATTTTGAAGCTCTTTTAGAATCTTTTCCCTGTTCTTTTAACGCATCTTCTAATTTTAACAATTCTTGTTTAATCTCCTTCATTTTTTGAATTGCATTTTTTGTAATTCCATTGCGAAGCATTTCTTGTTCTAATTCTTCCATTTTTTTAGAAGGATTGCTTCCTTTTCCTAATTTAGAATTATTGTTTTTTAATAGTTGCGAAAGCATTTCTTTAAGAAAAGCTTGTTGTTTATAAATTTCATATAGTTCAGCATTTCTTTGTTCATTTTGATTTCCATTTTCTCCTTGCTCCACCTTATTTCCTTGCTGCCCTTTTTTCTTTCCACCTTTATTATCCCCTAATTTTTTAATTAAATCGCCTTGTTTTTTTATAATATCCGGCAAACTAAATTCTTGACTTCCAGATTTTCCTTTTCCAAAACTAGGTGAAGCATTCATTAAACTTTCTAATAATTGACTTAACATATTTGCTAAATTATTAACGGAAGTAATTACAAAACGTTGGTCGGAAATTCCGTTGTCAAAATTATTATCTGAAAAATCACTTAACGCTTGATCTAAATAAAAATGAGTATTTGAAACTTCAGTTTGAATGGTGCTTTTCATTTTTACCATCCGTAAAGAAAGCACGTACAAACTATCATCAATATGGTTAAAATATTCTTTTAAGGTTTGTTGTTTTCTTATGTTTTTAGGATAATTAGGATGCTTATTATCGATAACCGAAGAGGCTTTATATAGGTTTTCTTGCATAAAAGAAAATTCTAATAAATTATCTACTATTTTTCTTAAATCATCAATATTCTCATCAATTTGTTCACCTTGCATGGCTTCCATGCTGCTTTGCATTTTATCGGATAATTCTTTCATTTTACGTGCGGCAGACTTTTGACTTTTAGCAGCATTACTATCTTTATTTTGCAATTGTTGTGCTGCTTTTTTAGTGTTTTTATTTATTTCAGAAGCTACTTCTTTGTATTCAGCTAATTTCATAGGGCGATTTAATTGCTGATTTTGTTGATGTAGTTCTTTTAATTCTCTTTCAATTTTATCAAATTTATTATTAATGTTTTTTTGTTTGGTTACGCTACTATCCTTTAATTTCTCTTTTGCTAGTTTAGTTTGATTCTCAGAAAGCTGTTTAAGTTTTTCACTAATTTGATTAGATTTTTGCTCTACATAAAATCGTTTTGTTAATTCTAATAATCGTTCTAAACTTTGCTTGTTTCGTTTGCTTTTTTGGGTTAATTCTTTTAGCTTTTTTAATAAATCTTCTTTTTTAAATTTATCTGTTAATTTATTCAACTCATTGAGTATTTTTTGCTGCTCAAGTAATTTTTTAGTTTCCTCAATTCGTTTCTTTAAAGCTTCTTTTTTATCCTTATTAACAGGTTTGACATCTTCATTTTTAAGATTGTTATCAATTTGATTGGTTTGTTTTAAAAATTGATTTAAGTAGTTATTTTGTCTTTTTAAAAATTGCTTTAATAAATTAGAATCTTCCCAATTAATGTTGGGTTTATTTTCAATTTCTTTTTTAAATTTTTCCAGTTCTTGATTGTTATTTTTATTTTTTAATAACGTATTTGAAAAACTATTTAAATTATTTTGCTGCTCTTCAATAATTTCTTGTTGAACTTCTTCTTTGGTTTTTATATAGTAAGTAAAAAGTTTACTCTTTGTTTTTTTACTACCGTTTACGGCATCATTATCAAACACTTCAAAATAGATATTGTAATTTTTACCTTTTATTAAATTTTCAAGAGTTGGAAAAATATAATAAAAGTCAGAAATGCTATTTTTTGAAATTTGAATTGGAGTTTTATAATGTAAATTAGGCTTGTCTGTAGCATAATAAACTAGCTGTAATTTACTTACTTTATAATCATCACTAACTTGCCCAGCAAATTGAATAGGACCTCTACTCACTGAATCTAAATCCGAAGCAACCGTGATTTTTGGGAATTCATCTTTAATTACCTTAATAGTATAATTTAAAAATTCATAATTGTATAATTGCTCATTTGAAACTGATATTTTATAACCAAAATCGCTATTAATTTTTTTACTAAAACTAAAATAATCTCTAGTGTTCTGTGTAAAATTATATTTTTTATCCTTTTCGAAAAAACTAACTGTGTCTGTTTTTTGAGTATTTATTTGCCAAAATATTTGTGTTCCTTCTGGTACAATTACATTTCCTGTATTAGCAATAACTTCATTTTTTTTGCTAGTATAACTTGGATACTTTATAACCATTTTCATATCTATTATACTTGGCTTTGCAAGGCTTTTCACATTAAATAGTTGAGAATTAAAATTATTTGCTTTAAAATGAAAATTAAAAGAGGTATTGATTTTAGAAAAAGTATATTCAAATTTTCCAAACCCTTTATTAACTAAATAATAATTTTCATTTGCAAAGGAAATAACGGCTTCATTAGGAATAGCATTTCCAACAATTTTCATTTCAATTTTTAAAGGATTTCCCTCTACAACTGTTAATGATTTGTTTAAAATTTTAAATTGAAAAGGTGCAGGTTTTTTATAGATTGTGTTGTAATGTACTACTCGTTTAAAACTTTGATTAAAAGAAGAGCTATTTCCTGTTAAATAAATTACTCCAGAAATTAAAAGTGGAAAAATAGCGTACTTTAAGTATTTTTTATTGGTTGAAAAATGAATTGCTTTTTTAAAAGGAATTATTTGCAATTGTTTTGAACGCTGTTCTATACTTGCTTCAATAAGTTCATTATGTTGATTTAACTTTTGTAACTGCAACATATTAAGTAGTTTATCACTAACTTCAGGAAAATAATTTCCAATAATTTTAGATGCATTTTCTTCTGAAATACCATCTTTTAAACCAATTAATTTAGCAATAGGAATTGCAATAAAAACAATTACTAATAATAACGCCACAGCTATAAAAATCCAAAATAAAATAGTTCTTAGTAGAGGAGATAACCATAAAACAGATTCAACAAATAAGGTAAAAATAAAATATAGTAAACCTATGGTAAAAAATAATAATAGTCCTTTAATCAGTTTATTAAAGTAATATTTTTTAATAAACTGATGTAATTTAACTTGTATGTTAATCAAATTTTTCAATTGTAAACTATTCTATTTTAATTGCTAAAAATACTCAAAATTAGTAGATACCTCTACAATTTAACATTTTAAAAACTTAATTAAAAAATTCATCTAAACAATATCTTTACTTAAAATGTTTGAGTTAGTAAGTTAAAATTTATCTTTGCACTTTAAAATAAGAAAACATGAAAAACGTTCGAGTACGATTTGCACCAAGCCCAACGGGACCTTTGCATATTGGAGGTGTTAGAACTGCACTTTATAATTATTTATTTGCAAAAAAAAATAACGGAACTTTTATTTTACGAATTGAAGATACCGACCAAACTCGTTACGTTGAAAATGCTGAAAAATATATTATTGATGCTTTAAACTGGTGTACCATTCCTTTTGATGAAGGCCCTGATAAAAATGAAAAATTTGGATCTTATCGGCAATCAGAACGCAAAGAAATTTACAAAAAATATGCGGTTGAATTAATAAATAAAGGAAAAGCATATTATGCATTTGATACCGCTGATGAATTAAATTTTCACAGAAAAGACCACGAAACAAAAGGTAAAACCTTTATTTATAATTGGCATAACAGAGCAAAACTAACCAACTCAATTTCTCTATCTAAAGAAGAAACCAATAAACGTATTACAAACGGTGATAAGTATGTGATTCGTTTTAAAATGCACGATTCGTCAAAAGGTGAACACGGAATAATTGCTACAACAGATATAATTCGCGGTCACGTTTCGTTTAAAACAGAACTTTTAGATGATAAAATTTTATTTAAAAGCGATGGAATGCCAACGTATCATTTAGCAAACATTGTGGATGATCATTTAATGGAAATAAGTCACGTAATTCGTGGTGAAGAATGGTTACCATCACTTCCACTTCATATTGCTTTATACAATGCTTTTGACTGGAAATCTCCTGAATTTGCTCATTTGCCTTTAATTTTAAAACCTGTTGGAAAAGGAAAATTAAGCAAACGTGATGGTGATAAATTAGGATTTCCCGTTTTTCCTTTAGCGTACACAAATACTGAAACCAACGAAGTTTCTAGAGGTTATAAAGAAGATGGTTATTTTGCCGATGCTTTTATAAATATGTTAGCTTTATTAGGATGGAATCCTGGAACAGAACAAGAACTATTTTCACTTAAAGAACTATCAGAAGTATTTAGTTTAGAACGTGTTAGCAAAAGCGGTGCTAAATTTAATCCAGAAAAAGCAACATGGTTTAATCAACAATATCTTCATCAAAAAAGCAATGAAGAATTAGCTAAATTATTTATTCCAATTTTAGAAAAAAACGTCATTTCGGATGAAATGAAGCAATCTCAAAACTTAAATAGATTACCACATTCCTACGCTCCTCGTAATGAAAAAGAGTTGTTTAATATTGATTATGTTGAAAAAGTAGTTTCTTTAATTAAAGAACGAGCAAGTTTTGTTCATGATTTTTGGAATTTAAGTAGTTTCTTTTTTGTCGCTCCAACAGAATATGATGCTAAAGCTGTAAAAAAACAATGGAAAGAAAGTACACCAAGTTTAATGAAAGAACTAATACCTGTTTTAGAAGAAATTTCTGATTTTACTTCACCAAATATTGAAATAATTATTAAAGAATTTATTACTTCTAAAGAAATTGGTTTTGGTAAAGTTATGCAACCTTTTAGATTAAGTTTAGTAGGTGCGTTAAAAGGTCCTCATTTATTTGATATTGCTGAAATGATTGGAAAAGACGAAACGATAAACCGGATTAATAAAACTATAGAAATTTTATAAGTATTACCCGTTGTGCATTATGATAAAATTTCGTCAATTCGAGTGAATTTTAGCCTTTTTAGGCTTAAAATTAGTATTGAGAATAGTTTTTTTAGTTAGAGACAATCGTTCTCAATACCATTTTTTATCAAAATTATCTGCCTTGCCGCCAAGCAGGCTCGAACTGACGTAACAGTAGGTTTAAAAAGTTAAAATGCACAACGGGTTAAATATCACTCTATTTTTACAACTTTTGTTACAAAATATCTTGTATCGCCCAACCAAGGAAATGTTCTATATCTTTCTTTATAAGTTAACTTTACATAGTCTCCTTGATATTTTTGAAGTAATTTAATTACTTCTTTTTCTTTATCTTCAACAGAAAAAGTAAAAACTTGTGCGTTAGAAACACCTTGACTTATTTCGCCTTCCCAAGTTTTAAAAATAACTCCTTTATAGCTAATTTTTACAAGTTTACCTGCTCTATATCCTTCACTATAAGTCATATAATAAATTACTAAAAAATAGGATGCAATCCCTAATATTATAACAAGAAAAACGCTAACTAATATTTTTTTCATAATCAAAATAAAAAAGTAAATATACTATTTTTAGTAATATTAATGTAACAAAGTAATGTTCTTTACTACTTATAAATTGTTTGCATTTGATTACTTATTAAATCATTGTATCTTTAACTAATTCATTAATCTTTAAAAAATTATTATGATAGAAATGTATTTTATAATATTTATTGTCGCTATACTAGTTCTTTCTGGACTTTTTACAGTAAAGCAACAAACAACCGCAATTATTGAACGCTTTGGAAAGTTTAATAAAATTTCACAGTCGGGTTTAAATTTAAAAATTCCTTTAATAGATAGAATTGCAGGACGCGTAAGTTTAAAAATTCAACAATTAGATGTAATTGTTGAAACTAAAACAAAAGATGATGTGTTTGTGCACTTAAAAATATCGGTTCAATTTCAAATACTTCGAGAAAAAGTGTACGACGCATTTTACAAACTACAAAATCCTGAAGAACAGATAACTGCTTTTATATTTGATACGGTTAGAGCCGAAGTTCCAAAAATGATAATAGATGATGTTTTTGTAAAAAAAGATGACATTGCCCATGCAATTCAACGCGAATTAAAAGATGCAATGCTAAACTATGGTTACGATATTGTAAAAGCACTGGTCACAGATATTGATCCTGATTCACAAGTAAAAGAAGCTATGAACCGAATTAATGCTGCAGAACGAGAAAAAGTAGCTGCACAATTTGAAGGTGATGCACAACGTATTTTAATTGTTGAAAGAGCTAAAGCGGAAGCCGAAAGTAAACGATTACAAGGTAGAGGTATTGCAGATCAACGTAGAGAAATTGCACGTGGTTTAGAAGAGAGTATGGTTGTACTAAATAGAGCCGGAATTAATAGCCAAGAAGCATCTGCATTAATTGTAATTACCCAACATTACGATACTTTACAAAGTATTGGAGCAGATACAAATTCAAATTTAATTTTATTACCTAATAATCCAAATACAGCTAGTAATATGCTAAATGATATGGTTACTAGTTTAGTTGCTGCAAATAAAATTAAAGAAGCTTCTCCTAAAACACCTAAAACAGATGATGATAATAAATAAGGAAATATAAAACACAAAAAAAGCCTGTATTGTTTAAATACAGGCTTTTTTTATAAAGAAAAACTAAATCTATTTTTTATCGCTTTTTTCATCTTTTTTTACTTCATCTTCTTCTTCTTGAGTAGCTTTTTTAAACTCTTTAATTCCGCTTCCTAAACCTTTCATTAGCTCTGGTAATTTTTTACCTCCAAACAATAATAATATTGCTAAACCAATAATGATCCATTGCCAAGGTCCTACAAATCCTAAAAAAATATAAAGTGCATTCATTATCTTAAATTTTATTGACTACAAAGATAGTAATTAATTCAAAAACTAAAATTAATTTTTATTTTTAATAGTGCCGCCTATAATTTTTTTAGTTTTTAAAACTTCAGGAGTTCCTTTATAAAAAATAGTTCCACCAAAACGAACCTTAGCATCTAAAACTTCTGACGTATTAACTTTAACAACAGCACCTGAAGCTGCTAAAGCAGTTGTCTGTTTACTTTTTACATCATAACCTTTGTAAATACCACCTGTTGTAGCTTCAATATTTTGGTTTTGTGTAGTACCTGTTAATTTAATAATTCCACCTGAAACAGATTTAATAGTTAGATATTTCACTTCAATTGGAATATTAATTTTTGCACCTTCTTGAGCTTTTACTTCTAATTGTTGCTGAATAATTGGTTCATCCGATTTAATAATTGCACCTTCATTTGCATCTAAAGTTCCTATTTTTTCTGAATAATTAATGGTAATAGTAACATCATCTGCAGTAAAACTATCAGGAAATTTTAATTGAATTTTTAAAATGCCGTTTGAATTTTTAACAGAAACATCATCAGCTTTAGAACCTGTAATAACAATAGTAGGTTTATCTGCTTTATGTAGTTTAACGGTTAATCCATTAAATACTTTTAAGGTGTTAAAATCACCTAATTTTTTAGTAATTGGCTCTTGTGCAAACGCAATTGAACCTACCAGAACAACTAATAGTGCTAGTTTTTTCATAATTATATTTTAATTAAAATTGTTTTTTATTTTATAACTACTAAAATAAGCAATAATTGTACCTTTTTTGTTAATTATTATTTAATTTTTCTATTAAAGTGAAATCTAAATGTTTACGTTCTAAATCGGTATTTTTTACTTTTATTAGTACATGATCTCCAAGTTGATACAAGTTTTTAGTAGCTTGACCTACTAAAGCATATTGTTTTTCATCATAAATATAATAATCATCTTTTATTTGACGAATTCTACACATTCCTTCACATTTATTTTCAATAATCTCCACATAAATTCCCCATTCTGTAACACCAGAAATAACACCTTCAAATTCTTGATTTTTGTGTTTTTCCATGTATTTAACTTGCATATACTTAATAGAATCGCGTTCAGCTTTAGTGGCTAAATATTCCATTTCGGAAGAATGTCTGCATTTTTCTTCATAAATTTCAGCTTTTGGTGATTTGCCTCCTGTTAAATAATGTTGTAACAATCTGTGTGTCATTACATCAGGATAACGGCGAATTGGAGAAGTAAAGTGAGAATAATAATCAAAAGCCAATCCATAATGACCAATATTATGAGTAGTATATTCTGCTTTACTCATAGATCGTATTACTAAAGTTTCAATCATATTAGCTTCACCTTTTCCGTGTACATCTTTTAAAAGTTTATTTAATGATGATGAGGTTGTTTTTTTATCTTTAGTATCAATTTTATTTTTATAACCAAATTTGCTAACTATGGTTTGTAGTGCAGCTAATTTATCTAAATTTGGTTCGTCATGAACCCGATATATAAACGTATTTTTAGTAGGAACACCTTTACTTTTACCTACACGTTCTGCTACTTTTTTATTTGCCAATAACATAAATTCTTCAATTAATTTATTAGCATCTTTAGATTCTTTAAAAAATACACCGGTTGGTTCTGCATCTTCATCTAATTTGAATTTTACTTCAATTTTATCAAAGGCAATAGCACCTTGTTGCATTCTTTTTTTACGAATTTTTTTAGCTAAAGTATCAAGGGTTAAAATTGCAGTAACTATTTCTGGTTCAACTTTATAAGATTTATTAGTTAATGAATTTTCAGCAGATATTGTATCTTGTTTTGATTCAATAATTTCTTGAGCTTCGTTATACGCAAAACGTTTATCAGAATAAATAACAGTTTTTCCAAACCATTGATTTATAATTTGAGCTTTAGCATTTATTTCAAAAATTGCTGAAAAAGTTAGTTTTTCTTCATTAGGACGTAAAGAACAAACTCCGTTTGATAAAACTTCTGGAAGCATTGGTACTACTCTATCAACCAAATAAACTGAAGTTGCTCTTTTATAAGCTTCTTCATCTAAAATGGATTTTTCTTGTACATAATGCGATACATCAGCAATATGAATTCCAACTTCATAATTATCATTTTCTAAAACTTTAAATGATAAAGCATCGTCAAAATCTTTTGCATCAGCTGGATCAATAGTAAACGTGGTTACGCCACGCATATCTCTTCGGTTTTTAATTTCGTTTTCTGTAATTTCTAATGGAATTTTAGCCGCTTCTTGTTCTACTTGTTCTTCAAATTTATAAGGTAAACCATATTCTAATAAAATGGAATGAATTTCGGTATTATGATCTCCTGGCATTCCTAAAACTTCTTCTATTTCACCAAAAGGATTTTTAGAATTTACTGGCCAATCTGTAATTTTTGCTAATACCTTAACTCCGTGTTCAGCATTTTTTAATTTATTTTTAGGAATAAAAATATCAGCATACATTTTTGAATCATCTGGAATAACAAATCCAAAGTTTTTATTGAGTTGTAAAACTCCAACAAATTCCATTTTAAAACGCTTAATAATTTCAACTACATCACCTTCTTCTCTACTATTATGTTTACGTTTATATAAATAAATTTTAACGGTATCTTTATTTAAAGCTCGGTTTAAATTACGAGCTGGAATATAAATATCATGTTCTAATTCATCCGAAATAAAATAAGCATTTCCATTAGTGGTTGCATCAATAGTACCAATATAATATTTAGATTGTGCTAAAAATTTAAATTTTCCACGTTCAACTTCTTCTACTTTCTTTTCTAATTTTAACGCTTCTAATTTTTGGATAATCTGATTTCGTCCAGGTGCATCTGTAATTTTTAATTTAGCTGCAATTTGACGATAATTAAAGGTTTTTGAAGTATCTTGATTTAACAGTTTTAGTATTTTACTTGTTAAATTTTTAATAACATTCCCTTTCTTTTTGTAAATATTTTTTCTTTTCGACATTTATTTCATTTTATTAAAAATCAAAAGTACAAATATTTACCTTTGAATTTGTTATTAAAAAGTTATATAAAATTTAATAGATTTATAAATTCCTTTAAAAAATATTTTAATGAAGCAAGAATGGTTTGTAATTGTTAATCCAGTTTCTGGAAATGGAAAAGCAAAAAAGAAATGGCAACCAATTTATAACGAGCTAAAAAAACAAGGTTTTAAATTTACGTATGCGTTTACAGAATATGAAAAACACTCTATAAAATTAATTAAAAATGCTATTAAACACGGAATAACTAAATTTATTTGTGTGGGTGGCGATGGAAGTTTACATCATATGATAAATGGTATTTTTCATCATAGTAAAACTATAAATAGTAAAGCAATAAAAGTTGGAATAATTCCTATTGGTACAGGTAATGATTGGATTAAAACTTACGGAATATCTAAAAATTATAAAAAAGCAATTGCTATTATAAAACAAAAAAAACTTTTTTTACAAGATATTGGTAAAATAACTTTAATACCTTCAAATAAAGTAGTTTACTTTAATAATTTAGCGGGTATTGGTTTTGATGCTCATGTAGTTAATTACGTTCATAAATTTAAACATTTAGGATTTATTGCTTATTTAGTAAGTACTTTAGTAAGTATTGTTAATTATAAAAGAAGTTTGCTTAAAATTAAATTTAATAAACAAATAATTAAACAACCTAGTTTGTTATTTTTAATAGGAATTTGTAAATATTCAGGCGGAGGAATGCAACTTACTAATTATATTTCTTCAAATGA
This sequence comes from Lutibacter sp., assembly GCF_021647475.1. Lineage (GTDB taxonomy): Bacteria > Bacteroidota > Bacteroidia > Flavobacteriales > Flavobacteriaceae > Lutibacter. The sequence goes on along the minus strand of NZ_JAKIUR010000024.1, from coordinate 25,864 downwards.
TGGAAAATTTGATATTACCTATTTAGATAAAATAAATTTAATAACTATTTTAAAACATATAGCTAAATTATTTAATGGAAAAGTTACCGATTTACCTTTTGTAAATTCTTATATAACTTCAGAAGCTTCAGTAAAAGTATTAGATGATAAAAAAACATACATTCAAGCTGATGGAGAAATTATTGGAACTGGAGATTTTAAAGTAGAAATACTTCCAAAAGCAATAGCTTTTATTATTAAATAACTTATATATCCGTAATTAGTAATAATAAATAACACCGTCATGCTGAACTCGTTTCAGCATCTCATTTTCGTCTGATAACCAGTATTTTATAAATAATACCCTGAAAAAAGTTCAGGGTGAAGGATAATCAGTTTAAATAACTTATTACACTAACAAAATTTGTAATTTTAACATAGTTATAAACAACTATATTATTATAATCAAAAAATTTAAAAATTTAAAAAATATTTTTTTGTTATGATAGTTTGTTAATAGGTAGCATAAATAATTAGGTATTTATTTTTTTACTTCACTTATAAATAGATGTCAACAAAAATTAAAAAATTAACCTTTTATAAATCAATATAGTTATCCTACTTGTTAACATATTGTTTATAATAGTAAACTACTTAAATATTTAATAAATAATAGTATTAAAAATGTTAAGAACTACTTAAAAAACGGTTGAAAACTTATCATTTAAAAATCATAAAAAAATAACGATTGTATTACTTAATTTTATATATGATTTTTTAAGTTGAATTAACCTAAAATACTTTTCACTTTTTAAGCATAATTTATTAACTATTAAACATTTTTTAAAAACACTAGATATCAATCCTTTATCAATTTACTATTAACAACTTATTTTTTAGTGGTTAATAACTGTAATTTGTACTTTTGTACACTATATTAATATAAATTATTATTATTATGAAAATAGCAATTGGTAATGATCATGCTGGTACTGAATATAAATTTGAAATTATAAAACTTTTACAAGATAAAGGATTTGAAGTTATCAATTTTGGAACCAATACAAATGAAAGTATGGATTATCCTGATACCATTCATTTAGTGGCAAATGCTGTTGAAAAAAAAGAAGTAGATTTTGGAATAATTTTATGTGGAAGTGGTAATGGAGCACAAATTACAGCTAATAAACATCAAAAAGTTAGAGCTGCACTTTGTTGGAATAATGAGTTGGTTGAACTTGCTCGTAAACATAACAATGCTAATGTTTTAAGTATTCCTGCTCGTTTTGTTTCCTTACAACAAGCTTTAGGTTTTGTAGAACTATTTTTAAAAACCGAATTTGAAGGTGGTCGTCATCAAAGAAGAGTTGATAAAATACCAATAGATTGTAATTAAAATACAGTTAATGTAATTTATAAATAATATTAATGTTAAAAATTTTAATTAAATCTTTTTCAGAACTAACCAAAAATGAACTTTATGAAATTTTACAATTACGTTCAGAAGTTTTTGTAGTAGAACAAAATTGTGTGTATCAGGATATTGATTTTAAAGATCAAAAAGCGTGGCATGTTATTGGAATTAAAAATGATAAAGTTGTTGCTTATACCCGAATTTTTAAACCAGGAGATTATTTTTTAGAAGCTAGTATTGGAAGAGTTGTAGTTAAAAAAAATGAAAGACAATTTGGTTTTGGACATAAAATAACGGTTGCATCCATAAAAGCTATTGAAACTATTTTTAAAGAAACTACTATTAAAATTTCTGCACAAACCTATTTAATTAAATTTTATAATTCCCACGGATTTCAGCAAACAGGAAAAGAATATTTAGAAGACGATATTCCTCATATTGCTATGATAAAAAAATAATTACAAACTAAAAAAATGGCTAATTCTAAAGTTAAAATTAAGAGTATCAAAAATTTATCTAACAACCATTATATTTTAGATAAGGTAAATTTTGATTATAAAACTAAAGATGGAATTTGGAAAAATCAAAATAGAGAAAGTTATAATAGAGGTGATGGTGCCGCCATTTTATTATATAATCCGATTAAAAATACAGTAATTCTAACCAAACAATTTAGAATGCCTAGTTTTTTAAATGGAAATGTTGATGGAATGATGATTGAAGTTTGTGCCGGATTATTAGATGAAAACGATCCTATAACTTGTATTAAAAATGAAGCCGAAGAAGAAACAGGATATCAAATAAAAAATCCTAAAAAAGTATTTGAAATTTATTCTACACCGGGTGCAGTAACTGAGAAAATACATTATTTTATCGCTGAAATTAATGAAACTATGAAAATTTCAGAAGGTGGTGGTTTAGAAGAAGAATCCGAAGAAATAGAAGTTTTAGAAATTCCTTTTGAAAAAGCATTAAACATGATTTATTCTGGTGAAATTAAAGATGCTAAAACTATTATTCTATTGCAACATGCAAAAATTAAAAACTTAACAACCTGAGTTCGATGTAAGAAACAAATTGTGTACAGAAAATCAACAAGCTACGTCATTGCGATGAATGAAGCAAAGCGAAATAAGGAAGCAATCTCATTTTTATGAAAAGATTACTTCAAATTATAGTACTACGTTTATAATTTTCGCAATGACATTTTTATTTTTAGTTATTTAAAGTAAATCCTTAGGTCGAACTAAGGTTATTAGAATAAAATTAAAACAATTCTAAAACACCATTAAATTACAACCTCTAATATCTGAATTATCAAACCTTCCTAAAACTTCAAAAGTGTTGTTTGGATGAATTTTCCCTAAATCTTGCGTAGCAATAAATGAGCACGAATTTATATTTGCTAAATCTATCACATTAATTCCACCCGATTTTCCTTTAGGCAATAAGGTTAAAGCATCTTCAGTATCTCGAATTAAAATTTTCATCCACGGCGGACATTCAAAAATGCCATTTCCTTTTGAATACGCTTGACTTAATAATTCGGTCATTCCATATTCTGAATGAATAGTTTTAACTCCAAATCCTTCACGTAATATTTGATGCAATTCTTCTCTAATCATTTCTTTTCGTCTTCCTTTCATGCCACCAGTTTCCATGATAACTGTGTTTTTTAATTTGAATTTTTGAAATTCAATCAAATCTAACAATGCATAAGAAACGCCAATTAACAATACTTTTTCGTTTACTTTATCTAAGTTTTTAAGTTTAGTGGCTAATTCCTTTAAATTATGAAGATAAAATCCACTTTCTTTTTTTTTAGAATCTTTTATTAAAGCATTCACCATATAAATTAATGAAGATCCTTCACGCTCTAAATAAGAAGGTAACAACGCTAAAACCGTATAATTTGCTATGTTTCCATAAAAATATTCAAAACCTTTTTTAAAACTTTGCTCATATAATTCAATATCAGTAACATAATGTTTACTTTGCTGCATACCAGTAGTTCCACTACTTAAAAAAACTTCTGTTACATTATTTTTTGAGGATAAAATTTTGTGAGATTTAAAAAACTGAATAGGTAAAAAAGGAATTTGAGAAAGTTTTTTTACGTTTTTTATGTCAATTTTTAAGTAATTTAAAAAGGATTTATATACCAAATTATGAGTAGCTTGAAATTGAAATATTTCAACACTAACTTTCTCAAAATCAACATGATTACTTATGTTAAAAATGTTCTTTTTTGTCATAAAATTTGGAAATCACTACAAAAGTAATGTAAATTTACGCAACCTATTATATTTTTAGGAATCTTAATACTAAATAACACAAAAGTTTGGGGTTAAATAAACTCATAAAACAGTGTGCTAAAAACGACAGAAAGGCGCAAAAAGAAATTTATCAGCTTTTTGGTGATAAATTATTTTCAATATGCCTTAAATATTCAAGAAATAAGCACGAAGCTGAAGACAATTTTCAAGATGGTTTTATAACTATTTTCAATAAAATTGATCAGTTTAGTTTTAAAGGTTCGTTTGAAGGCTGGCTTAAGCGTGTTATGATTAACACCATTTTGATTAAATATCGAAAAAAAAATGTGTTAAATATTATTACGGATGAGATTCCTGATGAAGTAGTTGTTGATGTTGAAGAAGATGAACTTTCTTTAGATTTTTTGTTGAATCTCATTCACGAATTACCAGAACGATACCGATTGGTTTTTAACCTTTATGTATTAGATGGTTATTCACATAGAGAAATTTCTGAAATGCTGCGTATTGCTGAAGGCACGTCAAAATCAAATTTAGCAAGAGCAAGAGGCATTTTAAAACAGAAAATTGAAGCATACCAACAAGGACAACAATCTATTTAAATAATAGTAGTGAGCGATTTTAAAAATATTGATAGGTTATTTCAAGAGAAACTGAAAGATTATGAAGTATCTCCACCAAATAAAGTTTGGAGCGGTATTGAAAATAATTTAACAGATTTTCCGCAAAAAAGAAGAATTCCTCTTTGGGTAAAGTTTGCTAGTATTGCGGCACTTATTATGCTGTTTATAAGTATAGGAGCTATTTATATATTGCCTACAAATAATTTCACTGGAAATTTATTTAAATTACCTTCTGCAAAATCGACAGTTGCAAATGAGTCAGATACTTTAAAACCATTTGAAACTAATACTAAAAAAACAATTATTGCAAAAACAGTTAACCATAAGGTAAAACCAAAAACTATCACAGAAAAACCTGTAGAGCATAATTTAAAGATTGAAGAAAACACCAATATTGCCGAGAAACAAACCACCACAAAAACACTTCCTGAATATTTAGCAGATACTAAAAATTTACCTTTGCAAAAAAAGGTTGAAAAGAAAGTTTCTAAAAATGATTTAAACAATGCAAAATTTACAGTAGCCACGGTATATGCACCAATTTATATGAATTCTTTTGGAAGCGGTTCAGGTATTGATGGTCAATTTAAAAATAATTCATCTTCAGGAAATTCCTCCTATTCGTATGGAGTTAAAATTGCATATCAATTAAATAAAAAATTCACATTGCAATCGGGTGTTAATTTAATAAATTTAGGATTTACAACTAACAATGTTTATGTAACACCTGGAGTTACAGTTGTTGGATTGTCTAATATTTTAAGTAGCACAAACTTAGGAAAAGACACTAAATCATCTAAAGAATTAAACACAACAGGTAGCTTGAATCAGGTTTTTGGTTATGTCGAAATTCCTGTAGAAATAAAATACAATGTTACTAACGGTAAATTTGGTGTTAATTTAGTTGGTGGTTTTAGTACGTTATTACTAAACAGAGACGAAGTATTTATAGAAACTCCAGATTATACGCAAAGTTTAGGATCGTCTAATAACTTAAGATCTATTAACTTTAGTGGTAACATTGGGGTTGATATTGATTACTTAATTCATAAAAATTTATACTTAAACGTTTCACCAATGTTTAAGGTTCAAACAAATACCTTTTCAAAAAACTCTGGCAGTTTATTGCCTTATTATTTAGGAGTTTACACAGGGATAAATTATAAGTTTTAGTTGGTTTATTATTTGGTTGGTTACCAAATATTGAATGAAGAAAGCCGTTTCTATTTTGAAACGGCTTTTCTTTTTAAACCATATTATTATTTGTAATTTTGCAACATCACAAACAATCGTATAAAAAATCCTATTATGGAAACAACAATAGATAAAACAATACAAAAATCACTTGATTTATTAGGTGTTAAACATCTAAATCAAGGAACTTCAACTGGAACTAATTTTTTTGGAGATGGAGAAATAATTGATTCCGTTTCACCAGTAGATGGAAATTTAATTGGAAAGGTTACTACAACTACCAAAGAAGATTTTGATAAAGTAATAACCACTGCACAAACTGCTTTTAAAACTTGGCGTTTGGTGCCAGCTCCTCAACGTGGAGAAATTGTTCGTCAATTCGGGTTAAAATTAAGAGCATTAAAGCATCCTTTAGGAGAATTAGTTTCCTATGAAATGGGAAAATCTTTGCAAGAAGGTTTAGGCGAAGTTCAAGAAATGATAGATATCTGTGATTTTGCAGTTGGCTTATCTCGCCAATTACAAGGTTCAACACTTCATTCTGAACGTCCCGGACATAGAATGTACGATCAATATCATCCTTTAGGAATTGTTGGAATTATTTCAGCTTTTAACTTTCCAGTAGCGGTTTGGGCTTGGAATACTGCTTTAGCTTGGATTGCTGGTGATGTTTGTATATGGAAAGCTTCAGAAAAAGCACCGCTTTGTAGTATTGCTTGTCAAAATATAATTTCAGGAGTATTAAAAGAAAATAATTTACCTGAAGGAATTTCAAATATTGTAAATGGAAATTATAAAGTAGGGGAATATATGACTACTAATAAACAAGTTGCACTAATTTCAGCAACAGGTTCTATTAGAATGGGAAAAATTGTTGCAAAAACAGTTGCTGAGCGTTTAGGTAGAAGTTTGTTAGAATTAGGAGGAAACAATGCAATAATCGTTACTCCAGATGCCGATGTTAAAATGACCGTTATTGGTGCTGTATTTGGTGCTGTTGGTACTGCCGGACAACGTTGTACTTCAACTCGTAGATTAATAATTCACGAATCTATTTACGATAAAGTAAAAGAGGCTTTAGTAGCTGCGTATAAACAAATAAAAATTGGTAATCCATTAGATGAAGAAATTCATATGGGACCACTTATTGATAAAGATGCTGTAAAATTGTATCAAAATGCATTACAACAAGTAGTTGATGAAGGGGGAAATTTAGTTGTTGAAGGTGGTGTTTTAGAAGGTGAAGGATTTGAAAGTGGTTGTTATGTTAAACCAGCAATTGCAGAAGCAAAAAATAGTTTTGAAATTGTTCAAAATGAAACTTTTGCTCCAGTATTATATTTAATTAAATATAGTGGTGATGTTGAAAATGCCATTGAAATTCAAAACGGAGTAGTTCAAGGACTTTCATCAGCAATTATGACCAATAATTTACGTGAAGCCGAAAAATTCCTTTCACAAGCTGGATCAGATTGTGGTATTGCAAATGTAAATATTGGAACTTCTGGTGCTGAAATTGGTGGTGCTTTTGGTGGTGAAAAAGAAACTGGTGGCGGAAGAGAATCAGGTTCTGATGCTTGGAAAGTATATATGAGAAGGCAAACAAATACCATAAATTATACTACGGAATTACCTTTAGCACAAGGTATAAAATTTGATTTGTAATAGTTTATAATAAATATTTAGAAGAGGCTGTCTAAAAAGTAAAATTTTCGTCAACCTGAACTTGTTTCAGGTTCTCATAATCACTGGTAATCAGCAAGATGAGATTCTGAAACAAGTTCAGAATGACGGTTTTCAATACTTTTTAGATAGCCTTTTTTTATAGTTAAATTTTAATCAATCAATTTTTTTAAAAATAAAAGAGATTAATCTTGGTATTTCATTTCTGTTTGAATCGTCAAATTGTTCATAAATTTCTTTCAATTTAAAACCATTTTCCTTTGCAGAATTTATATAATCAGAAATATGATGGGTGTAAACTTCTAATACTTTAGTTCCTTTTTCAGAATCAAACCTTGCTTTACTGCCACTGTATTGTTTAAATGGATGTAATTCATTAATAAAAAAAATTCCATTGGTTTTTAATTTTAGGTGAGCCTGACTAAAAATAAAGTTTAAATCTTTAATGTGTTCAAGAGTTAAACTTGAAGTTATTAAATCAGCAAATTCATTTTCAACTTCCCAATTATTTAACAAATTTGCTTTTTTAAATATTACATCATCATTTTGAATCTTTTTCTTAGCTTTATTCAACATTTTTTGAGAAAAATCTAATGCAATAATTTTTTTAGCTTTTGTTGACAACCATACCGTATTTTTTCCTGTTCCACATCCTAATTCTAAAACAGTTTCAAAAGGATAATTTTTTAAAATTTTAATGGTTGATTTTTTGTCTAAATCTCTTGTTTCGTTTTTATTGGTATCGTAGATTTTTGCCCAAGAATTATATGCTTTTTCTATGCTCATTTTCTTCGTGTTGGTTTTTAACTTTTCTTAATACCCTAACCGCTTCTTTATATTTTATATAAGCAGATTTATCTTTTCTATTTTTTAATAAAGGAGCTAATTCATGGAGTTTAGGGTATGCATTTGGAATATTATTTAACACACAAATTAAATAATTGGTTGGCAATTCATTTAATTCCAATACTTCATTTTTAGTTAATACTGTTTTCTTTTTAAGCTTTAATAGCAATGTGTTACAACTGTTAAAAAGATGAAGTAATGCTACTTTATCAAATTGTGGAGGATTAAATAATAATTCGCTTGCAATATCTAATTTTCCATTTTCTTTAAAATTAAGAATTGTTTTTTCAAGCGGATAGTAATCAAAAACTTCTTTTAATTGCAAATAAAGATATTCTGTAATTATAAATGATCGACTATTAACCTCTATTTTTACTTCATCTAAAGCAGAATAAAACAGTCTAACTTGCTCGTTAATAAGCTCTATGTCAACCCTTGAATAAAAGATTTTATCTCCTACTTTTTTTTGTTTTCCTGCCCAGCATAAAACAAATTGTTCATTAAACACTTTATATTTAGGATGATATTCTTTACGGTGTCTTTTAAAAAAATTAAAAACACCATCTAAGGTTAATTGGATATTATTACTTGCATTTTTTTCAATAGATGCTACAATTTTTTGATTGGAACTTTTTAGTACATATTTACCCAAAGTGGACATAGAGTTGCTACCTCTTCTATAAAAAACCAAACCTTTTACATATTTCCAAATAGATTTTTTTAAAAATGTAACTTCATTATTTGGAAAAATAGTAACTAAACCAACTACTTTATGACGTGGTAATTTTGGAAAGGATATGTTTTCATAATTAATTTTTGGTGGATTTTCAAAATAAGCATTAATTAAATTTTGAATTTTACTATCATCAAAAAAATCAACACCTATTATTTTATTAGTTTCATCTTCAACGCCTATAACCAAATACGAATTATTTTCTGGATTTGAATTTGACAATGCACAAACATGCTTTAAAAACTTAGCTTTTCCTTCCTTAGAACTTAATGAAATTTTTTGTTTTTTATCGTAAAAACTATTTTCATCAGATTGAGCTAATAAATTTTTTATTAAAAGCCGTTTGTTAATCATGCTTATTCTTTATTTATAATAGTAGCACTGGCTTGTGCTGTTGGGTACACAATTAAATCTTCAATATTTACATGATACGGTCTGCTAATTACAAAATAAATAATATCTGCTATGTCTTCAGGTTGTAGTGCTTTGTACCCAGAATACACAGATTTTGCACGTTCTTTATCTCCTTTAAAACGAACTTCAGAAAATTCAGTTTCTACGGCACCAGGATGAATAGCACAAACTCTAATATTGTGTTTATTTAAATCTATACGCATAGCTTTATTTAAAGCGTTTACAGCAAACTTAGATGCACAATATACATTTCCATTAGGATAAACTTCTTTACCTGCAATGGAGCCTATATTTATAATAAATCCATCATTTTTGGCAATCATTTTTGGAAGAATTGCTTTGGTAACATATAACAAGCCTTTTACGTTACCATCAATCATAGCATCCCAATCGTCTAAATTTCCATCTTGAATAGTGCTTAAACCATGTGCGTTACCGGCATTATTTATTAAAATATCAATATTTTGGAATTCTTTAGGAAGAGAATTTACCGCATTAAATACTTCTGTTTTATTACGAACATCAAATTGCAAGGTGGTAACTTTTGTAAGTTTACTTAATGCTTCTTTTAAAGCAGTTAATCTTTCTTTTCGTCTTCCACATAAAATTAAATTGATATTATTTTTTGCAAGAATTTTGGCAGTTGCTCTTCCAATTCCTGAGGTTGCTCCTGTTATAAAAGCAGTTTTATTAGGCATTTTTATATTTTTAAAATTTACAGGAATAAAGGTACAAAAAAACCGCTCTTTTAAGGAGCGGTTTTCATCAATTGGTTATTTTAAATAACCAATCAAAAATCAACTAACCAAACTTTATTTTAAATGTCTTCTAATTTTTGTTTCTCTTTTTACTTTAGTTCGTTTTCTACCTGTATTACTTACAGTATTTTTGTTTTTACTAGATTTTAAATACTGGATATACCCTCTGCCTGTAAACTCATACGTTGTACCTGAACTTATTTGGTATAAACTTATGGTTTCATCATTTATAACGGTTAATTCAAACTCTTCAGTATCTCCGAAATCATAATCTAATGTTAAAATTTTTAGATTATCATAACCTTGTACATCTGCTACAGAATAGTTCCCTACATAATCCCATAATAAATTATCAATAGTTGTGCCAACTTCATCTTGTGAAGAGTAAAATGTGGTAATATCTTCTGGGGTAAATTGTAGAAAGTTTTCGTTATCAAAAGCATTCACTTCTCCATTATCACTTATATTTGTTTTTTCCCAAGCGTCATATTCTTGTAAAAAATATTCAATATTATCATAGAATATTTGATCATAATCAAAAGTATTTTTTTGATATCCTTCTAAATAATACGTTACATTATCAAAATTATCTATTAGTTTTATTTGATTGCCAGAAAGTTGTATAACGTCAAAATCAAAATATCCATCTAAATCATGATTTATTTCTAAACTTCCATTATAAGTATTATAATTTCCAACTTGTATTCCGTAGCCATTTCCTGTAGCACCAATTCCAACTAAATTATTGTTAGCATATAATTTTCCATTTAAAAAAGAAATAGTAAATGCTTTAGATAAAAAAGGTACATCGCCTTGACCTGTAGTTCTATTATAATCTATATACCATAAATCGTATGAAGAAACTATTTCTTCAAGAGAAACATAGTTTGAGTTTGGGTTGTTAAAATCATCTACAACAACACTACACGAAGTAGCTATTATGCTAGTTACTACTATTGCGAAAAGTAATTTTAAAGTTTTCATACTTATTTATTTTTGGTTACGTTATTGAAATTTCAATTTTCGTGCCAAAAAGAATAAGATTTTTTTATATAATTATAATATGTAGTATTTCAAATAGTTAACTAACTATTTTAAATTTTTTATTTTGTAAAAAAAGAATTTTGATTGTTTTTGATAACTTACTATAGCTTCGTTATTTTGTAATTTAAAAGGAATTTTTTCTTGTACTGATTTTGATTTATTACCAAACTCTTTTGTAGCATCTTTATCTATAATAAAATCATTAATACCTCTAGAAGAAGTAATAAAAACACTAATATATTCAGGTGGATTTGAATTGGCTACTAATTCTAGAGCTGCTTTTTGATTTCTGAAATAAATACTATCTAGTTTAATATCTTTATTATCAACTTTAATAGAAACTTTTATTCCTCTAACTCCAGGTTGACCGCCAACCCAATCTGTAACCTCAGAACTTATTATTTTGAAAGGAGGATTTTTTTGCATTTTTTGCATTGTTTTAGTATTGGTAGCACTACAACAAAAAAATAATGTTGAAATAACTGTAAAAACGGAAATTATTTTAAGAATTTTCATAGTAATGAATATTTAACGATTCAGTAGCAAAGGATATACCAAAATACAAAAAGTCTATCATTTTTATGACAGACTTTTAATTATTTAATTTTACTTGTTAACCTGAGTCCAACCTAAGGATTTACTTTAAATAACTGAAAATCAAAATGTCATTGTGAAAATTGTAAACGTAGTGCTATAATTTGAAGCAATTTTTTCATAAAAATAAGATTGCTTCCTCATTTCGCTTTGCTTCATTCATCGCAATGACGTAGCTTGTTGATTTTCCGTACACAACTTGTTTTCTTACATCGAACTCAGGTTGTTAAGTTACATTATTGTAAAAAACGCACCTTAACTAAAGTTTCTCTAATTATTAAGTGCCTTAGCTTATTGAAAATTTGGCTACACTAACGTTCTGCCTAATTATTAAGTGCATCAGCACCACTAACAATTTCTAAAATTTCATTAGTAATTGCAGCTTGACGAGCTTTATTATACATTAATAATAAATCGTCGCGTAATTCTGTAGCATTATCTGTAGCTTTATGCATTGCCGTCATACGAGCTCCGTGTTCAGCAGCAAAGGAATCTCTAATTGCTTTATAAAGCTGTGTTTTTAAAGATTTTGGTATTAATTCTAATACTATTTCAGCTTTTGAAGGTTCAAAAATAAAATCTAAATTGGGTTTAGCATCACTTCCTGCTTCAGGTTTAATTGGTAAATAATCTTCAATTGTAGGAATTTGAGTAGCAGCATTCTTAAATTGATTATACACCAATTGTATTTTATCATAGTTACCTTCTGCAAATAATTGCATAATATTTTCTGCAATAACTGCAACATTTCCAAAAGTTAATTCATCAAAAACATCACTTTTATTATCAATTATAGTATGTGTTTTTTTAAGAAGATCATATCCTTTTTTACCAATTGTTAATAGATCAACTTGTTTATTTTGATAACTATTTTCAATTAAATGTTCTACTTCTTTAACAATATTTGCGTTGAAACCACCACACAATCCTCTGTTTGAATTTATAACGACTAATAAAACTTTAGAAATTTTTCGTTGTTCGGAATAAACACCTCCTGTTTCATTATCTAATGATGCACTTAAACCTTGTAAAAGTTCTGTTAGCTTATTAGCATAAGGCTTCATTTTAGTAATTGCACTTTGTGCTTTTTTCAACTTTGCTGCCGATACCATTTTCATGGCACTGGTAATTTGCATAGTTGAACCAATAGAGGTAATTCTGTTTCGTATTTCTTTTAAGTTTGCCATTTATATTTAGTATTAAGTATTGAGTATTAAGTATTGAGAATTACACTTCTCAATACTCAGTACTAAAATCTTAATTATGCATATTTTGCAGAAATTTCGTTTGCAGCATTGGTTAAAATATCAATTACTTCATCCGTTAATTTTCCAGCTTTTAATATATCTAATGTATCTCTGTGTTTAGCATTAAGATATTCAAGATAATCTTTTTCGAATTCCTTAACTTTATCAACAGGAACATTTTTTAATAAATTTTTTGAACCCGCATAAATAATTGCTACTTGGTCTTCTACTTTAAATGGAGTAGCTTGTTTTTGTTTTAAAATCTCCACATTTCGTTTTCCTTTTTCAATTACATTCAAAGTAGCAGCATCTAAATCTGATCCGAATTTTGAAAAAGCTTCTAATTCTCTATATTGAGCTTGGTCTAATTTTAAAGTTCCAGCTACTTTTTTCATAGATTTAATTTGAGCATTTCCCCCAACACGAGATACGGAAATACCTACATTAATTGCTGGGCGAACACCAGAATTAAATAAATCAGATTCTAAGAATATTTGTCCATCAGTAATTGAAATTACATTGGTTGGAATATAGGCCGAAACATCACCGGCTTGAGTTTCAATAATTGGTAATGCAGTTAAAGAACCTCCACCTTTTACTTTTCCTTTTAAAACACTTGGAACATCATTCATTTGAGCAGCAATAGTATCATCATTAATAATTTTTGCTGCACGTTCCAATAAGCGAGAATGTAAATAGAATACATCTCCAGGGTATGCTTCACGTCCTGGTGGGCGACGTAACAATAATGAAATTTCACGATAAGCTACGGCTTGTTTAGATAAATCATCATAAATTATTAAAGCAGAATGCCCTTGGTCTCTAAAATATTCACCAATTGCAGCTCCTGCAAAAGGAGCATAAACTTGCATAGGTGCTGAATCAGAAGCATTTGCAGCAACAATTGTAGTGTATGCTAAAGCTCCTTTTTCTTCTAATAAGCTTACAATACCGGCAACTGTTGATGCTTTTTGACCAATAGCTACATAAATACAATATACTGGTTCGCCAGCATCATAAAATTCTTTTTGATTAATTATGGTATCAATTGCAACGGTAGATTTACCCGTTTGACGGTCGCCAATAATAAGTTCTCTTTGTCCTCTTCCAATAGGAATCATAGCGTCAATTGCTTTAATACCTGTTTGTAAAGGCTCAGTTACAGGTTCTCTGTAAATTACACCTGGAGCTTTTCGTTCTAATGGCATTTCAATAGTTTCTCCAGAAATAGGACCTTTTCCATCAATAGGATTTCCTAAGGTATCTACTACACGGCCAACAATACCTTCTCCAATATTAAGGGAGGCTATTCTTTTGGTTCGTTTTACTGTGGATCCTTCTTTAATACTTTCTGAATGTCCTAAAAGCACAATACCAACATTGTCTTCTTCTAAGTTCAAAACAATACCTTCTAATCCGCCTTCAAATTCTACCAATTCGCCATATTCTACGTTAGCTAAACCATAAGCACGAACAATACCGTCACCTATTTGTAAAACTGTTCCAACTTCATCTAATGATGCAGTAGAATCAAACCCTGCTAATTGTTGTTTTAAAATCGCTGATACTTCAGCTGGTTTTATTGATGCCATTTTTTACTTTTTTTAAAACTTTATTCTTTTTTAAATTTGAAATAATTTTAGTTTTCAAATTGTCTTTTTAAACTTTGTAATTTATTTGCAATACTTGCATCGTATTGAATATCTCCTATACGAAGGATAAATCCGCCAATAATATCTGGATTAATACTATTTTCAATAGTTGCTTGTTTTCCTGTAATTTCTTTTACTTTATCTAAAACTTGTTTATTTAAAACTGAATTTAATGGGATTGCAGTAGTTATTTTTGCAATTTCTTTTCCTTTAAGTTCATCATAAATAATGCTGTATTTTTTAGCAACTTCATTTAAAATAGATAATCTGTTATTATCTATTAAAAGATTAATTGAGCTTATAGTTAAAGAGGATACGTGAGATGAAAATATAGCTTTTAAAGTATCCTTTTTTAAATTTGATTTTAAAATAGGATTGTTAATCATTAATTGTAAATCTTTATTTTCATCTAAAGTGTTTACAATTAATAACATATCATTATTAATTTGATCTTCCTTATGTTGTTCAACTGCAAAATTTAAAATTGCTTTTGCGTATCTTAAAGCTGCTCTAGTTCCACTCATCTGTTATAAATTAACGTATCGTTATTTCTTTTAACATTTCTTCAACAAGTTTTACTTGTTTGTCTTTATCAGCTAATTCGTTTTTAATTACTTTTTCAGCAATGCCAATAGATAGTTCTGCAACTTGATTTTTTATATCAGCAATAGCAGCTTGTTTTTCAGCTTCTATACTTGTTTTAGCTTGGTCAATAACTTTTTGAGCTTGTTGTTGTGCTTCACTTTTAGCTTCAGAAATCATACTTTCTTTCATTTCACGAGCTTCTTTTAAAAGCGAATCACGTTGCATACGTGCTTCTTTTAAAATACGTTCGTTATCTGCGGTAAGGTTTTGCATTTCTTTACGTGCATTTTCAGCTTCATCTAAGGCGTTTTTAATACCTTCTTCACGCTCATCAATAGCATTTAAAATTGGTTTCCAAGCAAACTTTTTAAGCAATAGTAATAAAGCTAAAAACAATAATATTTGCCAAAAAAACAATCCGTAAGAAAATAGATTTACTAATTTTTCCATAATTTAATTAAAGAGTTTTTTAAAATTGAAACAAAAGCTATAACCAACCGTTATAGCTTTTGTTTTTAAAATTAAACTGCAAATAATGCTGCAAAAGCAATACCTTCTACAAGGGCTGCTGCAATTAACATTGCGGTTTGAATTTTTCCATATGCTTCAGGTTGACGAGCAATTGCATCCATAGCAGAACCACCGATTCTACCGATACCAATACCTGCTCCAATTACTATTAAACCTGCACCTACCATTACTGGAATTTGTCCCATAATATATATATTAATTAATTAAACATTCTATTTTAAAATTATTCAGTATGCTCCATTTCATGTTCTTCAGATGCCATTCCAAAGTATAATGCTGATAACATAGTAAATATATATGCTTGTAAAATAGCTACTAATAATTCTAAAACTGAAATTACTAATGCTAAACCAAAACTTAAACTTCCTCCTATAAAACTGTGAAAAATAAAAATTAAACCTAATAAACTATAAATTACCATATGACCTGCAAAGATGTTTGCAAACAAACGTAACGTTAAGGCAAATGGTTTTATAAAAACTCCAAGCAATTCAATTGGTGCTAATACAATTTTCATAATCCAAGGCACACCTGGCATCCAAAATATATGTTTCCAATAATTTGGTTTAGAGGTAAATTGAGTAATTATAAAGGTTAAAAATGCTAAAGCGGCTGTTACCGCTAAATTACCTGTAACATTTAAACCAAAGGGTGTAATACCTATTAAATTTGAAAACCATACAAAAAAGAAAACTGTTAGCAAAAAAGGCATATACTTTTTATAATGCTTATGCCCAATACTTGGTATGGCTATTTCATCTCTAATATAAATAACTAAGGGTTCAAAAAAGCGACCAATTCCTTTTGGTATTGCTCCGTTTTTAGCATAGGATTTAGCCAAACTTACAAATAACCAAAACACCAATATTGAAACTATAATAATTCCTACAACAGTTTTTGTAATTGAAAAATCTAATGGTTTTATATTAGTAGGATGATGATGTTCATCAAATTGTAAAACACCTTCGGCATCCGTTTTATAAATTTTATTATGATATAATTTATAGTAATTTCCGCCTACTTCTGCAACTTTTTTTCCGTGAGCAAATTTTGATGACATAAAAACTTGAAGACCGTTATCATATAAAATTACGGGTAATGAAAAACCATTATACTCACCTGTTTCAGAATTTGAATTAAAATCAAAATAATAAGAATCTTTTACGTGATGTTTTATTTCTGCTTTTATTTCTGCTTTATAATCTTTTTTAGAAGATGCTTGTTTTTCATGAGTGCTTGTAGCAGGTTCATGCTGAGCATTTACTGAAAATGCAACTACTAAAAGTAGTAAAGTAAGGGTTTTTACCAAGTTTCTTTTATACATATCACTTTTTACTAGTGTTTCCTATAAATATTTTGCAAATATATGTTTTTAAATTAGAAACTAAAAAATAATTTTAGACCGTATTTATGGGGTATTATTTTAAGTCAGTTTACGAATGTTATTTATTGTTATTCATTAATTTAGCTAAGGAATAAGTTTCCATAATTAAACATAAAAAATAAGGGATTAAAAATGAAAATAATTCGGGTTTTGTAATTATACCATCTTCTCTATAAGAAGGATAAAATAATAAGAAAAACAGTATAAATTTTAAAAAACTACCTCCTAAGTAAATAAAACCGATATAACTTCCTTGCTTTTTATTAAGGAAATAGAGAAATGTAAATATTCCAGAAGCCATTAAAAAATTTACCACATATGCAAGTATAATTTTATTATTAAATAAAGGAAGGTTTAAGGTGTTTAATATAGTTAGGTGTATAGCAAATACCACTAAAAGAGTTAAAAATAGTTTTATACTAAAATCTAAAGCTAAATTAATCGTTAGTTTCATTAATTTTTTTTACTTGATTTAAAACGTTATAAAGTGATATTAACAAAGCCAACAGCGTACCAATTAATGTAAATGTTTTTTTAGAAGGATTAAAATGTGCATCTAATTTTTTACCGAGATATGCTCCAGCATAAATGGTTACACCCATTTGAAAAACAATGCTAGTTAATTGTAAATATTTATTAAGCTGTTTTTTCTTTGGTTGTTTTTCCATTTTTTAATTCCTTAACAGCTCCTTTCATAGTACAAGTTGCATTAAATTCTGCACCAGGTTCAACAGATAATTTACTGATAACTACATCACCTGAAATTTGTGCAGTTGCTTTTAGGGTTAGCAAATTATTTACCAATAATTCGCCAGAAAATTTTCCATCAATATCAGCATTATTACAAGTAACTTTACCTTTAATACTTCCTGAAACGCCAATTACTACGCGTCCGGCAGTTTTAATAGTTCCTTCAATACTACCTTCTACTCTAAAATCTCCTTCGGAAATAATATCTCCTTTTATAGAAGTATTTTTACTAATTACGTTTCGTTCTGTTGCTTGGTTAGTTTTTTCTTTTTTTTCTGAAAACATCTTTAAAATTTTATTAGGGTTTGCTATAATTTTGCTTTTAATTTATTTACCATTTTAAAGGCTTTTTTGCCTTCGTTGGTGTTTGGATAATTCATAGCAACAAAATTTAATGCTTCTTTAAAAGCTTTTAAACCATCTTTTTTACCAATAGCATAAGCTTTTAGCAATTCAAATTTAGGAACAATTGCTTGTCCTTCATATAAGCTTATAGAAGAATCTGCTTTTTTAATAACCTCATCATAAGCTTCATCTTTATATTGATAGTATAATTTTTCGTAAATTTTTTCGGGAGAATTTTCATCATTTTTAGCCAACAACAATTTCGGATTAATAATTAGTTTGGCGTATTTTGAATTTGGGAAATTAGTTACAATGTCATTTTTATACAAAGTGGCTTTTCTACTTTTTAGTTTTTCATAAATTTTATACAAATGAAATTTTGCTGGTAACTCTAAATCTTTAGAAGGTTTAAAAGTGAGTAATTTTTCTAATTTATTTGTAGCTAATTTATATTCATTAAATTGCTCTTTATAAATTAATCCTAATTTATAATAAGCATTATTTCGAACTACTTTTATACTGTCAATTTGTTTTTTATCTGTAGGAATTTTATCTAAATAAAATTTTAAATCATATTTTTTAGATGCATCTACTACTTTTTCGCTTTTAGTGTTTAAGTTTTTTATGGCAGCAATATTAATTTGTGTTTTATTACTTAATCTCCAATTATCTTCTAACGGACGGTTTCCCCATATTTTTTTAAATTCTTGCATACCAAAACCTACGGTTTGCACATTATAAAAATACCATTTTCCAGAATTGCCTATTCCTTGTTTGGATAAATTATCTCCATTTGCAAATAAGGCATTTCCAGTATTTATTTTTTGTTGCTTTTGCTCATCAGCTTTTTTTAACTTTTCAATATAATTGGTATAAAAATCGGTTTGTTGTTGTGTAGTCATGCCCACAACATTTAAAATGCTGTCCGTTACTTTTACAATTTTTTCGTAAGAAATAACTTCATTTAAATTTTCTCTTTTACGTTTTATATGTCTTATTCTTTTGGTATTTGTGTTTTTGGTAATTGCCAAAATGCTATCGTAATAAGCACCCGCAGTTACGTAATTTGCATTGTTAAAATAAATGGTTCCTAAAGCTTGATAAGCCAATTCTTTTTGAAAATTTGGGGCTTTACTATTTAGTAACGCTTTTTTAAAGCTTAGAGTAGCAATGGAATCGTTATTAGTAAGTTGCAAGTTTCCTAATTGATAATATAATGCATCTAAATACGGACGATTATCTCTATCTTTAATTCGTTTTTTAAAATCAGAAATAGTAATTGTTTTTTCTTCTTTAGTAGTTGCATTTTTTGCTTTTTCTATAGCTGCATGAATTTTGTATTTATAAGGTGCTTTTTTAAAATCGATTAATTTTTGAAAGGCAATATTAGAAGAATCTATTTCCTTTTTTTGTTGATATAATTGTCCTAATACAAATAAATTACGTGCGGTTTGTTCTTTATTATCTTCAAATTTAACAGCTTTGTTTAAATGAATAATTTCTTGTGGCAAACTATCTGTAGCAACATAAGCCATTGCTATTGCGGTATGTGCTTCTTCTTTAATAATATTTTTTAAATCTTTGTGTTTAAGAAGCATTTTTAAATTGTCAATTGCTTGTTCAGGATTTTGTAAACGAACCAATGTTTTTGCTTGCCAAATTTTAGTTTCATTAATTAAACTTGCATTTGGATAATGTAAAAGCACAAAATTAAAAGCTTCTAAAGCGGGTACAAACCGTTTTGAATAATAACGTGCTTTACCTAATAATAAATAGGCATCGTCTATTTGATTATTTCGTTCTTGCCTAGCAATTAACATAGAATGTTTTTGAACTGCTTTTACCGCTTTTTCTTCAGCTTTATCAAATTCTTTAGGTGAAGCATCAGCATCTAATTTCATTCCAGGTAAAGCAAGTTTATCTACTTTTAAAGGTTCAATTGGTAATATTTTCCAATAATTATCTTTATAATTTTGGTTTAATTCTATTAATCCTTTTTGTAAAGCAACATTACCATTATACAATACATTGTATTTTGTGGAAACTGAATGAAAGGTTCTGTTTAAAAAAGCATCTTTTTTAGTTGAACAACTTATTACAACTAAAATTACGAGTAAAAAAGTAGGTATTTTAAAGTTGGTTTTCAAATATAAACTGTTTAGCCCTTTAACTTATTATTTATAGCTTTTATTGTTAAAGGATGGTAAAAATACAAAATTACGTCAATTTGAGTGATTTTTGTAAATGGAATGAACAAAAATTGTATCGAAAATAGTAATTTGATAGATGATATAGGTTTTTGACAAAAGAAAATTCAGCATTTTAATCTAACGAACATCAGAGTAAAACTTAAAATAATAATTCACAATAGGTCTATTTTTTATAGTATTTATACTGAAAAATAGGCTTCTAATTCTTTTAAAGTTTCGGTTGAGGTTTCAATATCTTTAACTACATCACCTTTATCTAACACCACAATTCTATCACAAACTTCGGTTATATGACCTAAATCGTGACTCGAAATAAGCACGGTTGAGTTACTATTTTGAACTAAATTTTTTAACAATTTTTTTAATCGAATTTGTGTAGTTGGATCTAAATTTGCAAAAGGTTCATCTAAAACAATTACTTCAGGATTTCCAATTAATGCGGAAACAATTCCTGCTTTTTTTTGATTTCCTTTAGATAAGTCTCTTAAATATTTTTTCTTCCCTAAAATTTCATCGTTAAAAATTTCTTTAAACTGTTGTAAAAATGAATTGACATCCGCTTTGTTTAATCCACGTAATTCACCAATAAAATAAAAGTATTCTTCCGGAGTTAAATAACCTATTAAAAAGCTTTCATCAATAAATGCCGATGTGAAAGGCTTCCAGTCTTCACTTTTATTTACCTGAATATTTTTGTTAGTAATAAAACCTGTGGTTGGACTTATTAAATCGAGCATTAAATTAAAAAAAGTAGTTTTTCCTGCTCCGTTGTTTCCAACCAATCCAAAAGTTTGTCCTTCAGGAATGGTTAAATTTTCAATATTTAAAACTCGAATGTTATTATATTTTTTTGTGAGATTAGTTACGATTATCATTTTTTGCTATTTTTTTTGAAGTTGATTAATTTTTTTCGTTGTATGCCGCTATGGTTTTATATTTCCCTTTTTGATAAATGCTTTCAATTTTATTTAAAAAGAAATTTCTAAAGATAATTCCTAAAACTCCGCTTAAACCAAGGGCTAAAATTCCGATATTAAAACTGAATATTTTATAAGGAATATAAAAAAGCAACATTGGCAATGCCACTTTCGGTAGGGCGATTAACATTTGTGTTGGATTAAATCCGTTAGTATTGCTAAATGCTTTTGCTTTTACATTCAACTCAATGGGAACTCTGTTTAAAGCACCACCAAATAATGTTATAAATGAGTTTAAACCGATATTAAAAAGTGCTCCGGCGGTAATCATCCCAAATATTTTCCATCCAAAATAGATATAAGGTGTGCTTAAAATGAATGAAATAGATACTGCAACAACCATTAAATACCATTTAGATTCTAAATATTTTTTATACGGAATATTTTGACTCATTAATAATTTATAATATTCGCTATCCCAAGAAGGAACTAATTGACCAAATGACAATAGAAAACCACCTGTTATAAACATAGATGCAAAAGCTAGTAAAGTAGGATTTTTTTGATAGGTTGGTTGTGTATAAAATAGTAGTCCGTAAAATAAAAACAGAAAAGACATCATAACAACTTGCCGTGGGCGTGCATTTCGCCAAATTAATTTTACATCATTTTTTAAAAAAGGGGCAACACTCCCAAATCTATCCATCCAAGATAAATCGGTTGTTTTTACTTCTTTTATTGTTTTTGAAACTTTTCCATCTACATATAAATCACTTTTTATAAACTTAAAATTCCAATAATACAATCCAACTAATAACAAAGCTGGGATAATTATTAATATTGGATGATTATACAATGCGTTAAAAGCAACTCCAATAGGTTTTGAAATTTGAAAAACATTAAAATATTCTAAAGCTATAAATACAACCAAAACAGAAAGTAATCCATAAAAAACAGCATTAATTTTATTTACCAAAAAGTTGATAAAATTAATGCAATAGGTTAAAAATAGCATAGCAAAAAACCAGGGAATTACGTGTAATGGTGGATAGTTTTTAATAAGTAGCACTATGCTAAAAGGAAGAAACATAAACAGCGGTAAAAAGTTAAAAAATGAAATAGCTGTTTTACCTAATAAATAATGGATAATACTCTTCTTTTTAATAGGAATGGTCATTAAAGGCTTAATGTTCATCACAGGTAATTGTTGCATAAAAAACCGTAAAACCAAATCAAACAAGAACCAAAAAATTATAAAGTTGTTTACAATTACTATTGGATCAGTTTCTGGAAATGTTTTTTTTAAAATAAAATAAAGAGAACTTCCTAGTACCAAAGCAATTCCTCCAAAATAAAGAACACCAAATATTAATAGAATTTTTATAGCAATTCCTTTTTGAAAATAGGAAGCTCTAAAAAACTGTTTCCATTCTAAACTTAAAAACTTTTGTATCATTTTTGGGTTTTATTAAGTAATAATTTTCTATTTATACGTGTAAATTTAATTGATTTTGTTACACTAATTTATATTCGGGATAATTTTCTAATAATAATTCTTCAGCTTTTTTTGGTAAAACTTCTAAAACTATGTAAAACAGCATAATTAAAAAGGTAAATAAGGTAGCATATACTAGAGCTTCTACATTTGAAAGCCCCAGATTATCCTTGTGAAAAATATTTATAAAATTTAAAAAGTTGACAGGTATTAGCATAAAAGATCCCATTCCTGTTTTAAAAATCATTTCTTCTAACATCCATTTTTTACCATTTTGGTTAAAATTTCTTTTTAAAGTTTTATTCAATAAAATACCTTTATAAAAAGCGTACAGAACTAAAATGATTAAAACAATTAAAAGAATGTTAGTTGCAAATGTAGTTTTACAAACGGTATAAAAAGAGATAAATAACAAAGCGGTTAGTATAATTTTTGGAAGTTGAAACCATTGTTTAATAAACCGTCCTATTATTTTCCAATATTTTTTACTCATTGCTTTTTGACGAGCTGCTATTACATCCATAAACCCAAATACTCCAAATTTTTTAAAGGAAATAGTTTTAGCTTGCTCAAAAGATAAAGTAGGTTGTTCTTCCCAAATTTTTTCAATATCATTTGCTAAATGATCCACTAATTCTGTTTGTAAATCATAATGTTCTACATAATGTTGACGTGTAAATTTATAAAGGTTTTGTATTTGTTCTTTGGTAAGTTTCATAATTAGCAATTTGGTTTATGAATTAAGTAAACTTTGGATTTACAATAGTTTTCATAGTTTTAATAAATGCTTCAAGTTCAGCTAAACGATTTACGGTTTCTTTGGTTCCTTGCACTGTTAGTTTGTAATATTTCCGCAAACGGTTATCTACTTTTGCAATTTCAACATCTAATAAACCATCGGCTTCTAATTTATGTAAGGCTGGGTATAAAGCACCTTCGGTAATATTTAATTCACCTTTGGTAAGTTCTTTTACTTTTTGGGTAATTTCATAACCATACATTTTATCATTTTGTTCTAATAATTTTAAAATGATGGTTTGTAAAGAGCCTTTATATAATTTTTGATTTCCCATATATATTTAAATCAACATTCAAATATATACATAATATTCTTAGGTATTATATTCTTAAGTGTGTTTTTTAACAAAAAATTGTATTTAGATTAATTACTTTTGTGTTTTAAAGAAAAATTACGATGTCAAAATTTCACAAGCTCAGTATAAAAGAAGTGATAAAAGAAACTGAAAATGCAGTTTCAATTTCATTTAATATTCCAACCGATTTAAAAGATGATTTTCAATTTGTTGCAGGTCAATATGTTACTATTAAAACTGAGATTAACGGACAAGAAATTAGAAGAGCTTATTCCATTTGTAGTGAACCTAATAACAATGAATTAAGGATTGCAATAAAAGCGGTAAAAAATGGCACTTTTTCTGTTTTTGCAACTTCTAATTTAAAAGAAGACGATGTTTTAGAAGTCTCAAAACCAGAAGGAAAATTTTTATTAGAAACTTCAAAAAGCAATCATAAAAATTATTTAGGAATTGCTGCAGGAAGCGGAATTACACCAATTATGGCCATGATAAAAACTGTTTTAACTGAAGAATTAAATAGCACTTTTACACTAGTTTATGGAAACAGAACTTTGGCGGATACTATTTTTAAAAAGGAATTAGAACAACTTCAAAATAAATATGCAAATCAATTTTTTGTACAATATATTTATAGTAGAGAGCAACAACCAAATGCTTTATTTGGTAGAATTGATGAAGGAAATTTAAATTATGTTTTAAAAAATAATTTTAAAAATCGCACTTTTAATACAGCTTTTTTATGTGGACCAGAAACCATGATTGAAAATGCAAAAACTACTTTACTTGCTAACGGTTTAAAAGAAGAAACTATTCATTTTGAACTATTTTCTACTCCAATTTCATCTAAAAATAACATTTCAAATACCTTTAAAGGAAGTTGTGAAATAACAGTTTTAGTAGATGATGAAAAAACTACCTTTACTATGGATTCAAAAACTACTATTTTAAAAGCAGCTTTAAAAGAAGGAGTTGATGCTCCGTATTCTTGTCAAGGTGGAATTTGCAGTAGTTGTATGGCAAAAATTACCGATGGAAGTGCTGTTATGGAAAAGAACACCATTTTAACCGATGCTGAAGTTAAAGATGGCATTGTTTTAACTTGCCAAGCTCATCCAACTAGCCAAAAAATAACAGTAGATTATGATAACGTTTAACAAATAAATAGTATATTTTCACTTTTATTATAACTATGGCATTCTACGAAATCAAAGACGCAGTACTTATTGGCTTTTTTTTAGCATTTATGATTGGTCCTGTATTTTTTATGTTAATACAAACCAGTATTTTAAAAGGATTTAGAGCCGCCTTTGTGTTCGATTTAGGAGTGGTTTTGGGCGATATCACCTTTATATTAATTGCTTATTACGGAAGTAGAAGTTTATTAGAACAAATAAAAGATGATCCTCGACTGTTTTATATTGGGGGATTAATTTTGGTAGTTTATGGTTTAATTGTGTATTTAGATAAAAGCCATAAAAAACTTGCAGCCGATACAACTATTAATTTACCAGTTAAATCCAATTACTTAAAACTATTTTTTAAAGGATTTTTCTTAAATTTTATTAATGTTGGTGTTTTGGCATTTTGGTTAGGAATGATTGTAGTTATTGGTGCCAATTTACAAATGAATCCAACCAAAATATTTAACTACTTTAGTTTAATTGTAGGTAGTTATTTAGTTACCGATGTTGGTAAAATTTTATTAGCTAAACAACTTAAAAAGAAATTAACACCACGAGTTGCTTATAAAATTAAACGTACTATGGGAATCTTATTAATGATTTTTGGTATTGCGCTAATTTTAAAAGGATTTCTTCCTAAGGAAAATAAGCTTTTTAATCATGTTATTGAAAAGGTAGAATAATCTCAAATTCTCAATTTAATCAAAACTATTTTTATTAACTTAACTAAAACTCTTAATAACCTGAGTTCGATGTAAGAAAATAAATACTGGGTTGAAAATCAACAAGCTACGTCATTGCGTATTCTATGACTCCACCAAATATATTTCAAATATTTTCAGGCAGCATATTTTAGTATATCTACATAAGGTGTTTGTCGTTTTATAGTTGCAAAAATTCTAGCTAATAATT